>DQGV01000005.1:575-7948 GCA_003524705.1 Anaerolineae bacterium
GCAATCAAAAATATCAACACCACGCACAACACCATTGATTAAATCTTCTGGTGTGCCAACGCCCATAAGATAACGTGGTTTATTTTCAGGGAGCAAAGGCATGACAACATCTAATGTGTCGTGCATTTCTTGCTTGGTCTCGCCAACGGAGAGACCACCGATTGCAATGCCGGGCGTCCCTAAAGAAGAAATAAACGCGGCTGATTCAGCTCGCAGATCAGGGTTGACGCCGCCTTGTACAATCCCAAATAATGCTTGGTCTGCGCGAGTCTTTGCTTTGACAGAACGCTCTGCCCAACGATGAGTCCGCTCCATTGCTTTTTTGATGTAAGCAGAATCATTTGGGTCAGCACATTCATCAAATGCCATGATTATATCGGCACCGAGATTTTCTTGAATGGCAATGGATTTTTCAGGCGTGAAGCGATGCGTTGAACCATCAATGTGACTTTTGAAGGTGACGCCATCTTCATCAATTTTGCGAGTTTGTGCTAACGAAAAAACTTGAAAGCCACCTGAATCAGTGAGCATGGGTTTGTGCCATTGCATAAATTTATGCAAGCCACCCATATCGCGGACGAGTTCATCGCCGGGGCGCAAATATAAATGATAGGTGTTACTCAAAACAAGTGATGAATTTATATCTTTTAGATGCTCAGGCGTAAGCGTCTTGACCGTGGCTTGCGTGCCGACAGGTGCAAAGACTGGCGTGATTAAATCCCCATGCGGTGTGGAAAATATTCCTGTACGAGATTTATTGTTTTTGGCTGTGATTTTGAATTCAAACATCGGCTGGATTATACGATAGATGAGAATTGAAGATTCACAAAAATGAGATATGTTCTATTTGAAGGCTACATAATTTTCACACTTTCAATTTAGTTGATAGTTTCTTTCTAATTAAATTTTCTGCCTCTTGTTCTAAACTGATAATCAGAACATCATCTTTGTTTTCTACAGGGTGAATATCAAGAAGAATCCCTAGGAACATACTTACATTTGCAAGGCTATAACCCATTCTATATCCTCTACTATATTCAGGTGTATATTTTGGATCTAACAAATTTTCTTTCTCAGCAAGCAATTTCGAATGTTCATCGATGGACAATTCTTTTTGATTGACCTCTAATAAGTATTCACAAAGTTTCGGGGAAAGTATCTCCACAATCGACGCTATCACTTCATCTTTATTAAGAGTAATATTTATTTCATTGGTGTTATTTGACTTTTCTAGTATTTCATCATAAAACAACTTAGATGCATCAAATTTTGCAGAGAATGTTCCTGCCCTTAATTCTGTTATTGCCATAAGTATCTTGGGGAAGCTATCTTTTAATATCCAAAAACCTATCCCGACAGAAACAGCAATTAAAACTATAGAGTTTTGCAATAAAATCCAAATACTATTTGTTAAACCATTAAGTATTTTATCTAATGCAACCAAGAACGAAACATCATCAATAAAAGCACGATAATAGCTAATTAACACTATAAACAATACTACAATGATAATATAACGCCAGCTTGTTTTTGATTTTTTTCTCATAACTTACTCCATATAAAATCATAGTGCATATTAATAATTAACGATTACTAACTCTGTGGTAGTCTCTCGTGGACTCCTCTGCACCACATACTGAATATCCCCAGGCTTGTTGTATTTTTCTTTATACGCCTTCGTAACCAAATCTTTCAATTTTTCATCTTTCACTTGCATAGCACGTACTTTAACGCCACGTGTTGAACCTGCCACATAAATCGTGCCATTGGGGTCTTCGAGAAACGTCCGCCACCAACTGCGTGGCTTTCGAGTCCATGAGCGGACAAAGACTCTTCCGTTTACAGTCACAACCCAAATGCCGATAATTTTATGCTCTGAATTTGTGCCAACCCGAATTCCGAGCATTCTTTCTTTTTGAATCTTTTCAAGTGTGGCTTTGGGAAATGTTTTTGTTTTCATAAATCATCTCGAAAACTTTAATTTGAACGAGACATATTCATTAAAATCTTGAGCAATACCTGAAGAGACTCCTCTATTTTTTCTGGAGGCAAATTAGTGTTTTTAGAGATTTTTTCAACCACTCTTTTTTTCAAATCGGGATCTGAAGAATATGCAAGCAAATGTTGTAAGGTGAGTTCTATATCCAATTCTTCATCTTCTTGGTTTTCATTTTCTTCCATTATTCCTCCTTTTTTAACTTCCTACGTTTATTTTTTATATTTGCATAAATCAATCCACCTACTGGACTGAGGATAACGCCTGTAAGAATGTGAAAAATTAAAGCAATACAAGTTTGCACAACCACAAGAATGATGAAGAACATCGAACCAAACCCCGCTTGGCTTAGAGCCTCCATTTCGACTGGGATGGCTTCATATAAATATGTCTCCATGCCGCCGGTGACAGAAACCAGCAAAATTAATAAGAAAGTGATAATTCCGTCAATGCTTGAAGCCAGAAAACCTGATAATGCCCCAGATTTTAAAATCTCATTCTGTGGGCGTGCTTCAGCAGTCCAATGCACATCTAGTATGCCGGGCAAAGGATAAAGAAACAAGAAAATAAAACAAGCAATATAACTGATAACGACCCCAATTTCGATTGGCAGGAAGAAAATAGTAAAGGCTGGCAATGTGAATACGATTTGCAAAATCCCCACAATGATTCCCGCTTTCATCCACGCTTTCATACTAAACCTCCTACTCGGTCGTTTTTTCTTGTTCTTCTAAATCGGTTAATAACAAATCTAATGCCACAGATGAAATTTGTAATTCTCTTAATGAAATAGCAAGTGAAATCATCATCAAAATTAATGCAATTGCAAAAATCCATTGACCTGTCAAATTCCAACCTGCGAATAAAGCAAACATGCTCATTACGCATAATAACAAACTCAACACACCAAAGATTTGCATATTCTTAATCAAATACACACGCTGGCGTAAGTTATCAATTTGTGGAAGTAAAGTTTCGTCTTGACTTTTATGATATTGATTATGTAAATTACGGATGATAGTGGCGAGAGTCAAAAAGCGATTGGTGTAGGCAAGCAATAATAATGAAACTGTCGGGAATAATAAAGCGGGAGTGGTTAATGAAAAGTCCATAAACATTCTTAGCCACAGAGGTTACAGAGAGCTTTGAGATTTTTTCTCTGAGAACTCTGTGTTCTCTGTGGCTATGCTCTTCACCCAATTCCAAAACTAACTTCACTGGGGTTCACTAACAACATTGGCACATGCATATTGAATTGCGGCAAATATAAATTGCTCACGTCTGCATCATAGACTGACATCCATGTCGCGTGAGAAATGTCGAGGTTAGTAGCCAAGTCGCTTTGAGTCGAGATGCGGATTTTCCCCTTCATCGTAAAAGACCCCAATAAAACATCCACAAATTGCATCACACGATTTAATTCACTGGTTTCAAAATCAGCAGGTTCTTCACCGGGCGGGGCAACATGAAATGCAATCACTTCTTTGATAGATACAAACATTTCGTTATAAGAAAATGATTTCGGTTGTGCACCCGCAAACAACAACACATTTGGTTTTTGCAAATGAATATAATTTAATTGATTTTGAGTCCGCAACCAAATGCTAGCGCGCACATTTTCTTTTACAACAATTTCTCCGCGCACAAACATGTGATGTGTATACACCATCACCGTCGCAAGTTTTTCATCTGATGCAAGTGGCTTCATGTCGACTCCGTTCTATCTATTATAGTTTATACTCACAAAGTTATGACCATTGAAATTACCAGAGACAAACGCTGGATTATCCCGCCTCACATTACGGGGGAAGCTGATTCAGCACTTGAAAAATTTCCTCCCATCTTGCGGCAGATTCTTTTCAATCGCGGATTCGCAACGTATGAAGAATCAAAAAATTTCTTAAACGGAAAACCAAACATTGATACCAATCCATTTCAAATGACTGGAATGGAAAAAGCGATTGATAGAATTCAATTCGCAATCAAAAATAATGAACCCATCGCTATTTATGGTGACTATGACGTAGATGGAGTTACGGCTACGGCTTTGTTGGTAGATGCTTTAAAAAGTCTGAATGCAAATGTGGATGGCTACATTCCTAACCGTTTTGAAGAAGGTTATGGATTAAATCCCAACGCATTAGATGATTTGAAATCACGCGGTGTGAAATTAGTCAT
This sequence comes from Anaerolineae bacterium, assembly GCA_003524705.1. The sequence continues at coordinate 4,750 of DQGV01000005.1, forward strand.
TTCAGTAGATTGTGGCATTCGTTCTCCAAACGAAGCACTTCATGCAAAAAATATCGGCTTAGATTTAATCATCAGTGACCATCATCACCCAGATGGTGAAAATTTGCCTGATGCGTTTGCAGTTATCAATCCAAAACAACATGGGGATGTATATCCTGATAAAGATTTAGCAGGCGTGGGCATTGCATACAAAATTGCCGAAGCACTATTCAGCGTGCAAAATCCGATGATGAATGATTTAGATTGGTTGCTTGATTTGGTTGCTTTAGGCACTGTCGCGGATTTGGCTCCCTTGGTCGGTGAAAATCGCGTTTTAGTGAAACGTGGTTTGCGTCAAATGCGGCAGACTACTAGACAAGGTTTGTTTTCACTCGCTGGCGTTTCAGAATTATCAGTTCCAAAAATCACCGCCATGGATATTGGTTTTCGTTTAGGTCCACGTTTGAATGCATCGGGCAGATTAAAAGAAGCACTCGCCTCTTTTGAGTTATTAACTACAACAGATGTTTTCAAAGCTGGTGAATTGGCTCAACAATTGGAAATGCAAAATAGAGAACGTCAACGCATTACACGTGAGATGCAAACGCGTGCCGAAGAGATTGCAACAAGTCAAGATAAAGATTCGCATTTGCTTTTTGCAGTGGATGAGAGTTTTAATTCAGGAGTCATTGGTCTCGCCGCTTCTCGTTTAACTGAAAAATATTATCGTCCGGCAGTTGTCGCATCCAAAGGTGAAGAAGAAACGCGTGGCTCATGCCGTTCAATTCCAGAATTTCACATCACCGATGCACTCGATGAATGTGCGGATTTACTTGTCCGTCATGGAGGTCATGCCGCCGCGGCAGGTTTTACAGTCAAGAATGAAAATTTGACAGAATTTGTTTTGCGTTTGAAATCTGTCGCCGAAGAAAAATTATCAGGTACAGAACTCAAGCCCACCCTTACGGCTGATGCGGAAGTGTCGTTGAGTGAAATCCGTCCTGAGTTATATGAAAAATGTTTACGTTATCTCGAACCGACTGGTTATGGAAATCGTGAACCTAGTTTTGTTGCAAGAAATGTCAAAGTGAAAAATTCGCGCACAGTCGGCGCGGAAGGTAAACATCTCAAGTTATCACTTGAAGATGAAAAAGGTTTGACTCATGATGCAATCGGTTTTCGTTTGGGCGATTGGCACAAAAATATACCTGCACGCGTCGATATTTTATTCACGTATGAATTAAATGAATTTAATGGGCGTGTGAATTATCAATTGAATTTGAAAGATTTGAAGAAGAGTTAACTTGTCATTGCGAGCTTGTTGGTCGAGTAGTTGCGAAGCAACGTATCGAGACCACAAGCGAAGCAATCCTCTAATTAATTTTGAGATTGCTTCGTCGGGAAGAACACCCTCCTCGCAATGACATAATTTATTTCGCATTCAACTCATCTTCCCTTTCTGGAATCGTAAAGCGATTAATCGTCGTATTATCCACCAACCCGGGAAAGAAGCGATTCATAAACACACTCACACTCCACAACCATGGAATAATCCACATGCGGCGTGGTTTATAAACTAATTTCACAACCGCTTGTGCAACTTGCTCAGCAGTTAACAACATAAAGTTTGGAGTTTTTGCATTGGTCTTCCGTTTAATTCCAGCATGTTGTGTAAATTCTGTCACCACACCACCGGGATAAATCAATGAAACATCAATGCCCCAAGGTTTGACTTCACGGCGTAAGGCTTCGGAAAATCCATGCACAGCATGTTTGGATGCGGCATAAATTGTATAAGTGGGAGTCGCCACCAAGCCCGCCATTGAACACATATTGATAATACTTCCACTGCGTTGTTTAATCATGACTGGCAAAACTTGTCGCGTGGTTTGAATCACACCCATTACATTTACATCAATTTGTGCTTGAATATCTTTAACAGGGTCTAAATTTTCTAACCAATCCAAACGTCCAAAACCAGCGTTGTTTACCAAAATATCAATGCGATTAAATTTTGCAAGTGTTTCTGCAACTAATTTTTGAATATCTTCAAGTTTAGATAAATCCGCTTGCACAACTAAGGCTTCAGTTCCCATTTTATTTATTTCTTCTGCAAGCGCTTGTAATTTATCCACACGGCGTGCGGCGAGAACAACTTTTGCACCTTCTTTTCCAAATTCACGAGCAGTCGCTTCACCAATTCCAGATGATGCTCCAGTGACAATGACAACTTTTCCTTTAACTTCCATGTTGTTCTCCTTTTGGGCGAGATATACCACTGCGTGGCACTTACCTCGCCTCTACAAAATATCACGGACCCCAACGGGGTTGATAATCACAATAATCATTATTTGTTAGTCGGCGCACATCCGTGCCATCCACTCTCATTATATAGATTTCACAACCATTGTCTACACGGTATTGGTCAAAATAGGAAGTAAAGGCTACCCACCCACCATCTGGCGAAATACTTGGTCCTTGTGAATTGCCACCCGTTGGACTCAACATTCTTGTATTAGTTCCATCCGCATTCATGATATAGACATCACGATTCCATGGTTGACCAGAATATGTGACGATGAAACTGCTATCTGGTGACCAATCGCTTCTTCCTCTGATGGCTGGCAGGTTGCTGACCTGTAACAGTTCACTACCATCTACAATGACTGTATAAAGTTGTATCGCCACGTTCATATCTGATGCAAATAATATTTTGTTTCCATCCGGTGACCAAGTCGGGTCCCAACCTGTAACATTAGGAATTTGTCGCGGATTTGTACCATCACGATTCATTAACCACAATTGATTCGCACTTGGTGTTGAAAGCTTAAATACAATTGTGTTTCCATCCGGTGAAATTTCAGGGCTGTTTAAATTGCCGAGTCTATCTGTTAATTGTGTAATAACTCCACTGGCAATGTTCACTTCATAGATTTCGTAAATATTTGGCTCACGAAACGCGGCATAGACAACACTTAATCCATCCGGTGCAACAGATGGATAATAATGTTGTTTTGTATTATCCACAGTTAATCTTCTAAATCCTGTTCCATCAGCATTGATGATGCAAATTTGGTTACTAGCTTGCACCTTAAAAATTTGACAAGTGTAAGCAATCTTTCCTATCGGTTCGCCATTTGAGGAAACAGGAATCGTTGGCAGTGGATTTGAATCTGCTGGAATGGGAGTAGATGCCGAAAGTGTAGCAAGCAGGTCTGGC
>DQGV01000068.1 GCA_003524705.1 Anaerolineae bacterium
TTCACCAAAGTTGTATCACCATCAGTGCCAACTTCTTGACATGCCACCCCATCAGCCAATGAAACTTCAACTAACGCTAATGAGTCAAGTAAGAGCAAAGCATCATCTTCGTAGTCTGCACATGAATTGGATAAAAGACCCGCTTCATCTTTTGACCCGATGGCTGTGATGTAACCCTCAACTGTTTGGCTTGCGCCTGAGTCACCTGCTCCACAAGCGGTGAGGGCGAGGCTGATTAAGATAAAAAGAAAAATTATTTTGTTTTGCACAAGTACCTCCGTGATTTATAAAGCGATTGCGGATTATAACAAGAATATCTTTTTTGCCTAAATCGGGTTTTAGTTACAAATATAGGAGATTCCTTTGAACAACATTATCGCCACCATCATTACCTTTGCAATTTCACTTATCTTCTTGCGCTCTATGGACTTTATCGCTCATCGCGGATTCATTGACAGCAAATTGAGTCGGAAAATTATTCACATTGGCACGGGTCCAATTTTTGTATTGTGCTGGTTTTTATTTCAAGATACACCTGATGCGCGGTGGCTCGCGGCATTAGTTCCATTGGTGATTACAATTCAATTTGCATTAATCGGTTTTGGAATATTGAAAGACGAAGCCTCTGTCAAAGCTATGTCTCGTACAGGTGATCCGAAAGAGATTCTGCGAGGTCCACTTTATTATGGGATTATGTTCGTAGTGCTGACGATACTTTATTGGAAAGATTCCCCAATTGGTATTATCGCCTTAATGATGATGTGCGGCGGAGATGGCATTGCGGATATTGTCGGCAGAAAATTTAATTCTGGAAAATTGCCCTGGAGCAAAGAGAAATCTGTTGCAGGTTCTATTGCTGTGTTTATTGGCGGGTTGGTTTTATCTGTTTTGATTATTATGATTTATATCAATGCTGGTGTGTTTGCAGGTTCAATTACAAATTATCTGTTACCAATTACTGTTATTGCATTCGTTGGGACAGTTGTTGAGTCATTACCTTATAAAGATATTGATAATATTACAATGACTATCGCTTCGGTATTAGCGGGTTATTTATTTTTCTAATAAAAAATCCTAAAGGTTTTCAAAACCTTTAGGATTTAACTTTCATTTCTTTTCTTCTTCTTCCTCATTGACCAACACCATCACCCGATGAGACTCGCCGTATTCAAAGCCTTTGTCTTTGGCATCTTCTTTTGCCCAATCCTTCATCCACTTTTCAACTTCATCCACAGGCACTTGGCTGGCGTGTTTCTTTAATGCTTCAACTTTAATATCTATGGTTTCGGTGATATCAATCCAAGTATCGGGCTTGTCGGTTCCGTGAATGTATAGGCGTTTGACATTGTGTGGTTCGTAGCCAGCCTCTAACAAGTCAGTGAAAATGAGGCGTGTTCCCGCGGATGGAAAAACTGCCTCAGTGGCGGCTTGCGCGGCGGCACGATGGTCAGGGTGGTTGACATATTCATTTCCATAAAACCATGCTTCAGGATTACCTATTAAAACCACTTCGGGTTTATACTGGCGAATGAGACGTGTCAGTTCTTTTCGCAAGGCGAGAGTTGGCTGGAGTTCACCATCAGGATAGCGCATAAAAACGGTGTGCTTGATTCCCAACACATCGTTGGCGGCTTGTTGTTCAACTTCTCGTAATTTTGCCAATTCAGGTTTATACTTGCCGTCCTTTGTCACATCATTTGAGCCTGAATCGCCACTTGTAATTGTCACTGAAATAATTTCACAACCTGCTTTTGACCATTTTGCTAATGTGCCACCAATTGAAAACTCTTGGTCGTCTGGGTGAGCGTGAATGCTCATTGCACTCTTTGGGATGTATTCTTTTTCGTTTGTCATGCAAGCAATTTTACTTGAAATGAAAAATCAATTTGTAGTAAAATAGAACACGTATTCTAATTTTCCCCAACCCACAATTTCATACTCATGCCCCTTAAATTGCGAGAGCCGGGGTTTAGCCCGGCTCTCATAACAAAGGAGGAGAAGAGAATTGTTATGTCCCAAATTTATCACGCCTATCCAAAAAGCACTTGACGATACCCATACGCTTAATCCACGCCAAACCGACGAATCACCTAACAAATTTTTAAGTTCCTACTTTCATTCTTTTAATCAAAAAAATCAGGAGAAAAATGTCATCACTCGCTATTGAAACAAAAGATTTAGGTCGTGTGTATAAATTACGCGGCAGTAAAAAAGAGACCCGCAAAGAACTCATCGCTTTACAAGATGTTAACTTGACCGTTAACAAAGGCGAATTATTTGGATTACTCGGACCAAACGGTGCCGGTAAAACTACTTTGATAAAAATCCTTACCACGCTTCTTTCTCCCACTTCAGGCTGGGCAAAAGTAGCGGGAGCAGATGTTCATCGTGAACCTGAGTTAGTGCGCCCACGTATTAACATGGTATCTGGTGGTGAGTCTTCTGGTTATGGACTTTTAACCGTGCGTGAAAATTTGTGGATGTTCTCACAATTTTATGGTGTGCCATCAAAAGAAGCCAATGAAAGAATTGAAGCCTTGCTTGAAATGATTGGCATGAAAGACAGAATGCACACAAAATCATCTGACCTTTCGACAGGCTTACGCCAAAAGATGAACATCGTACGTGGATTCTTAACTGAACCCGAAGTTTTATTCTTAGATGAACCCACACTTGGTTTGGATGTTGGCGCGATGCGTGATGTGCGTAAATTTGTACTTGAATGGTTACGAGCAGATAAAGAACGTACACTTCTTTTAACTACGCACTACATGATGGAAGCCGAAGAATTATGTGACCGTGTTGCCATCATCAACAAAGGACGTGTACTCGCTTGTGATACGCCAACTGCTTTGAAACAAAGATTACAAAAAGATGCAATCTTTGAAATTCAAACGAGTCCGCTGAACGGTTTGAGTCAGCAGATGTTGGTAGACCAGCCTGAAGTCACGCAAGCGGCGATTGCCGAAACGGAGACCGGTGCAAAATTAAGTTTAAGTCTGGTCGAAGAATCAGCACTCGCACGAGTCATCAATCTGTTTACACAAAAAGATGTTAAGGTAATGAATCTGACCAAACGTGAACCCACCCTCGAAGATGTGTTTGTAGATTTGGTGGGACGCAGTATGGCAGAGGAGGAAGACCATGGCAATACAGAATAGAGACGCATTAACCAAACCATATTCTCACAAAGATATTGGTTTGAAATTATTTTTGAAAACAATTATGGCGCGAGCCTATCCACGCATCATTGGTCAACAACGAGAAATTTCATGGGTGTTGTTTGAAATTTTATTACCGATGTTGGCTGTCTGTGCGTATGTATTTGTCTATCGTGCATTGAACGCGCCAGAAGAATATGTTGGCTTTGTCGTTATGGGTGGCGCCATGACAGCCTTTTGGTTAAACGTTTTATGGAGCATGAGTAGCCAATTGTATTGGGAAAAGCAACAAGGTAATTTACAACTTTATATCATGGCTCCCAATTCAATGATGGCAATTTTATTGGGCATGGCATTAGGTGGTATGTTAGCAACTTGTTTACGCGCCGTAGCAGTTACTGTATTTGGTATGTTAATGTTCGGCGTTACATTTCAAATTGTTAGTTATTTACAACTCTTTGCCGTGTTCATATTAACCATGATTGCTTTATATGGCATGGGCATGATGATGGCGTCCGCATTTTTGTTATTCGGGCGTGAAGCCTGGCACATTGCCAACTTAGCCCAAGAGCCGATTTTTTTGGCTTCTGGATTTTTCTTTCCGATTAAATTTTTGCCATTTTGGGTAGCGGCGGGAGCATCGCTTCTTCCTCTGACCTTAGGCATGGATGCCATGCGTCAACTTGTTTTTAATTCTGAATTTTCTGGCGGCTTTTTACCCGTATCAACAGAAATTTGGATATTAGCAGGTTTAGCAGTTTTGTTTATCGTAGTCTCAAAATATCTGCTGGCTTATGTAGAAAAGTTAGCAGTGCGAGAAGGAAGAATTACAGAAAGTCGGAGATAATATGCAAAAATCAATTTCTTGGCGTTCATTTCGGACAGCGGCTTGGCTTGGTTGGGTGATTGAATCCAACTGGACAGACCCTTTTCTTTTTGCAGTGTATTCCATCGTCAAGCCTTTATCTGGCGCGGCGATTTTGGTCATCATGTATGGAGTCATTACACAAGGCGCGTATGACACGGCTTTGTTCCCATACATTTATCTTGGTAATGCTTTTTATATTTACGTTGGCGCTGTAATGACTGGCGTCTCTTGGGCAGTGGTAGATGACCGCGAGCTATATAAAACATTGAAATATATGTATATTGCTCCAATCAATATCCCAATTTATTTGCTTGGTCGAGGTGGCGCACGCTTTATCGTTGGCTCTATTGCAGTATTAATTACCATTCTCACTGGCGTATTCTTCCTGAATGTGGACATCAATTTGGCAGAAGTCAATTGGGGATTATTTTTCGTCTCACTGACATTGGGTATCATCATGCTGGCTTTGATTGGATTAATGCTGGCAGGTTGGACGCTCATCACCGCCAGACATGAGGGCTTCATCGGTGAAGCCGTTGCCGCGGCGTTATACATTTTTAGTGGAGCAGTCTTCCCGCTAGATGTATTGCCTGAATGGTTAAGACCTGTCGGTTATTTCATGCCAACTACTTATTGGCTTGAATTATTAAGAAGATCATTGGTTGGAGATGTAGCACAAGCATTCCCGACATTATCTCAATTTAATAATTTAGAGATTCTCGGCGTGATGATTGGCTTGAGTATTTTGTTCGGCTTGGTCAGTGTTTGGATTTTCAAAGTATGTGACAACATCGCCCGCGAAAATGGGATGATTGATAGAACTACGAATTATTAGAAGTAATCTTATAACTAGTTGGAGATTGCTTCGTCACTTCATTCCTCGCAACGACATAGTCGATTAAACGCATGAGACGCCATTGTGGGCGTCTCAGCGGTTGGATGGGGGAGAGGAAACGAAACCTTGTTTGCGTATTAGAACAAGGACTACCTCCGAATGGAAGGGGTGTTGCTATGTTGATTGCGGTCCATGGCGCTCATGCCAATAGGATGATATGTCGGTTCGGGACGATTGACATAAGTATTAGGCATAGGATTGGGTCGTGGTTTTGGCATCGGGCGTGGATAATTTGTCGCGGGTGAAACAGGTTGAACGTTACGGGGTTGAGGCGATGAATACATCGGTTCGTTGCGATAGTTTGAATAGCGAGTATTCGCATCCGCAAGTGTGAAGAGTCTATCTCCAGCGATTGAGAATGTTCCAATCAATAACACGCGGATTAACCAAACCATGCTAGCGACAAAGATTGGGACTGCTTTCGTCATGGTTTCTTGACCAACCAATGCGCCACCTTGAATGCTGTGATTTTGAATGGCGACTGAAACGCCCCACCATGTGAGAATGGCGTTGAAGCCTGCCGCGAGTAGCCATGCGCCAAAAAGATAATACACTTCAGCGGGTTCATCGCGCCCTTGTTCGGGTGTGAAGATGCGGGCGATGCCGGCAAAATCTATGGCGCAAAATGCAAACGCAAGAATAGTTGCCCAGCGCATTCCGGCAAATTGTAAATCACCTAGTATGTCGCCAAGTGCAAATGAAGTGGCACCAAAGTTTGAGATTTCAAATGCAATCAAGGCACATAAAAGGATGCCTCCCAAAATTGCGCCGCGTTTGAGTGACGCATTTTTGAGGAATGATGTAAGTTGAAAGTTGATTTTGTGGTTCATGGGAATTCTCCTTTTGGGAACCTATAACAATAAAAGAACAAGTGCTCTTAATATAGAACACTTGTTCTAATTTGTCAAGATGGATTCATTGCAGGAAAATTGCGATGATGTTCCCCATTAAATTTTGTAGGGACACGGCGTCGCCGTGTCCCTACTTTATTAATCTCTGCTTCTGCCACTCACCAAAGAAACATAATATAGCAATTGTAAGATGGCTGTTACCAAACCTGCGACGTATGTGAGCGCGGCGGCATTTAACACGCTGTTGATGCCACGCATCTCTTCTTCGGTTTGAATGATTCCGCTATTTGCCAACATTCGCTTCGCCCGAGCAGATGCATCAAATTCCACTGGCAAGGTTGCTAATGCAAATAATGCACCACCAGAGAAAACTAAAACACCAACCCAAGCAAGACCCGTGAGGTTAAGTAATAAACCTGCCAGAATCAAAATCCAGCCGAGATTTGAACCGATGTTTACCATCGGAACTAAAAATCCGCGTAAGCGCATCGGGAAATATTCTTCGGCATCTTGTTGAGCGTGACCCAATTCATGTGCGGCAATTGCCAACGCCGCTACCGATGGAACATTTGCAACACTATTTGAAAGAAAGAGCGTGTTATTACGTGGGTCGTAATGGTCAGTGAGTTCGCCGGGTGTGCCTTGAATTTGTAAACCAGTTAATCCATTGATAGAGATTAATCGGCGTGTGGCATCCACACCTGTGAGACCACTACTAGCACGAATACGACTCCATTTGCTATAAGCATGACGAACATACCATGAGGTGATTCCCATCAAAATGAAAGCGGGAATCATGAAGATTAGGTAATTGATGTCAAAAAACATTGTATTCTCCTTTTGTTATTGACCAATCATTTCCAATAAAATTTCAACGGCACGGTCAAGTTGTGGGTCTAAGCCGGCTTGTCTATCTTCGGCTGTCATATCTACTTCAAAATCTGGGGTAAGCCCAATCTCATGAATTGTATTTTCATTTGGAGTGAGCCATTTGGCAATGGTCACACGCACAGCTCCGTTTTCACCGGAAAGCGGAATCCAATTTTGGACAGAGCCTTTTCCATAAGAAACCATGCCGACCAATTTTGCACGACCTAAATCTTGTAAAGCCCCTGCCACAATTTCTGAAGCCGATGCCGAACCTTCGTTAATCAAAACCAACATGGGAATGTTCGGGTCTGTAGCAAGACCATTTGGCAAAACATTAAATGTTTCACGTGTACCATCACCATATTGTTCATATAAAACAACACCTTCACTCACAAATTGTGATGTCACTTCTACAGATGTTTGTAAATATCCACCGCCATTATTGCGTAAATCCAAAATAATGCCACGCGGATTTTGCTCCATTAAATCATTAAGTGTAGCAAGCAATTCCGGTGTAGTGCGTGAACCGAAAGTAGTCACTTGCACATAAGCGATTCCATTATCAAGCATTTCACCCGATGCAGCGGCAATCGTAATTTTTTCACGCATAATTGTAAATTCAAGCGGAGCGGATTCACCTTCACGCAAAATCGTTAATACAACGGTTGAACCTGCTGGACCTAACACTTTGAGGCGTGCTAATTCTGCATCTATGCCGGTCATGTCTTCACCATCAATGGCAATTACTTGGTCACCGGGCAATAAACCAACACGTTCTGCCGGTGAACCGGGGATTGGGCTTGTAATGGTTAAGTATTCAGTGGTTGTATCTACATACGCGCCAATGCCTTCATATTCACCTTCTAAACCAGCATTTGCGGCTTCAAAATCTTCTGGGTTCATGTAGGAAGAATGTTCATCGCCTAATGCTTCCATCATGCCAGATATAGCACCACGCATTAAGGCAACATCATCCACAGGTTGGTCTACATAATTTTCATGAACTAAATTCCATGCTTCCCAAAATGGTGCGAAGAGTTCTTGCATTTCTTCTGGGGTTGCCGCTTCTTGTTGCGGAGATGTTGTTGGGATAACAACCGGTTCAAGTTCTTCTACAACACCCGGCGCAGAAAACGGAGCGATGTTCCCAGTCACATATCCGCCAGCGAACGAGCCGAGCATCAAAATTCCAACACCAAAAACGAGCAAAAATCCTTTAAGAGTATTATTCACAATAGCCTCCAGTTGGCTTATATACGCACAAAGTTATCATTTCGTGATTAAAGATTGCTGAATATTGTATATGATTTCTATATGTAGGGACACGGCGACGCCGTGTCTCTACGCATTCTCCAAAACGCCTCTTAACTCACCCCAATCTGTCAGGTGCGCGTCGGCATCGCCTTCGGTGAAAGATTCGTTATACAAGATGCTAAACAATCCTTGCGCCTTTGCCGCTTTTGTCGTGCGGTTGATGTCATCAATCATCACGCATTTGCTTGGGTCAGATTCACCTGCGGCTTGCATAGCAATTTGAAAAGATTCAGGCATGGGCTTGCAATATGGCGCAATTGAGTTTACATCTATCACTGTTTCAAACAAATCATTTAATCCAAGCACAGACAAAACGCGTCGGGCATGATGAATGTCGGCGTTTGTAAAAATCAAGTTGACCGTAGGTAATGAAGCGATGACGTCGCGCAGAATCGGATTCGGGGTTAGATAATCTTTCAATGGCAAATCATGCACAAATGCGAGAAAATCTTCTGTATCAATGTTGTGATGTGCTTGCAAGCCACGCATGGTGGTGCCGTATTGTAGAAAATATTTTTCGCGCAAACTTTGCACTTCTTCTTGCGGAATGTTCATGCGTTCGTGCATGTATAAACTGATGCGTGATTTTATATTTTTCCACAAGCCTGTACTTGGTGGATACAACGTGTCGTCGAGGTCAAAGAAAATAGTTGTGAATCGCATTCGGCGATTATAATCGCGCCATGCCCATTCGATTGTTATCTAATGAAGTTGCTTCACAAATTGCCGCAGGTGAAGTGGTAGAACGACCTGCTTCGGTAGTGAAAGAATTGATTGAAAATTCTTTAGACGCTGGTGCAAAAAATATTTCGGTTGCAATTGAAGATGCGGGAAAAGTTTTGATTGGAGTTGCGGATGATGGACATGGCATTCCAGCGGATGAATTGGAGTTAGCCGCTTCGCGTCATGCCACCTCTAAACTGTTTCGCTCCGATGATTTATTTCATATCCAGACGCTTGGTTTCCGCGGTGAAGCATTGGCTTCGATTGGTTCTGTTTCACAAATGACAATGACTTCGCGCGTGGAATCAGCCAAAGAAGGTGCGCGGATAAAAGTTGAAGGTGGCATTGCAAGTAAAGTTGAAAAAGTTGGCGCACCAGTGGGGACTTTGGTGCGCGTTGAAAATCTTTTTTACAATGTGCCGGCACGTTTGAAATTTTTGAAATCAGATATGACTGAAAGACGCGCAATTGATTCGTTGGTGACTCGTTATGCTTTGGCTTATCCAAATGTACGCTTCAAAGTGACTGATGGAAAACAAGTTACTTTGCAAACCGCAGGAGATGGTGACAGACGTGCGATTCTGGCGGCTTTGTATGGTGTAGATGTTGCCAAACAAATGTTAGAAGTCATGTCTGATGAAGAATCATTTCGTTTATCAGGTTTTATCAGCCCAACTTCATTGACTCGTTCAAACAGAAGAGAGATTACATTTTTTATCAACGGTCGTTGGGTGCAAGATTCGGCTTTGAATGCGGCATTGTTACAGGCGTATCATACATTGCTTATGGTCGGGCGTTATCCGCTGACGACTTTGTTCTTAGACATTTCTCCAGAAGATGTTGATGTCAATGTGCATCCAACCAAAGCGGAAGTACGCTTTAGAAGCCAAGATAAAATTTTTAGTTTCGTGCAACGCTCTGTAAGAAAAGCATTATTGGCTTACACACCCGTGCCGACAGTTTCTCCGCAACTTTGGGGTTCACGTTATGTGCCACAACACGAGCCGCGAGAGATTGGGATGGATTGGAGTATTGGACATAGTTCAGTTGACAGTAATCAGTTGTCAGTTGATAGTAACGAATCCCGAACCCCGATTCCCGATTCACAAAAACAAGAATCTTTATCTACCAATGTTCCTTTGCTTCGTTTGATTGGTCAAATCGGTGCGACGTATATTGTGGCTGAAGGACCCGATGGTTTATATCTCATAGACCAACATGCCGCGCATGAACGTGTATTATTTGAAAAATTGATGGCACAACGCGAGAATAAAAATATTCCGTCACAAAGTTTATTATCACCAGAAGTGGTGACGTTACCTCCGCAATCCGCAAAAATGTTAACGGAGCAATTAACTGCACTCAATCAATTTGGTTTTGAAGTGGAAGAATTTGGCACAAACACATTTCAAATCCGCGCTATGCCAGTTTTATTTTCAGGCGGCGACCCGTCTATGGCGTTAAAGGCTTTGGTCGAAGATTTTGAAGAGGACGAGAGTCCGCTACAAACTGAGATTGAAGCGAAAATCGCAGGTAGAGTCTGTAAAAGGTTGGCGGTCAAAGCGGGTCAAGTCTTAACATCAGAAGAACAAAAAAGTTTGCTCAATGATTTAGAAGCGTGTCAAAATCCACGCACGTGTCCACATGGCAGACCAACCATGATTCATTTATCGGTGGATATGTTGGAAAAACAATTTGGCAGAAAAGGCGCGCGATAGTCTTAGCGAAATTGAAAGGTTATTCTTACTAATTTTGTAAGGTTTGAAAATTTTACAACGCCAGTGCGCTACAATGCAGATATGCGTAAGTTAGCAGAAGTTCTTTCCACTGAAGAATTTGAATTGATATTTGACCATCTGAACGCCGCCGTTGCGGTTGTTGAAAAAGATGGTTCTTTTTTCGCTTGGAATTCTGCTTTTGAGCCATTCAAAAAAATAATGCGCAATGCCTTCCCAAAAAATTTGACTGAGATGCATTGGCAAGAAGTTTTTCTACTAGATGAAGAAACCCCCACGTTGTGTGATTGTTTCTTACTCAACGCCTCAAACGGACGTTTCATTCTGATTGCTGAACCTGTCACATCAGATTCCGCCTCAGCCTATCAGATTCAAAAATTACATAAACAAGTTAAATTGTTTCAGGTGGAAAGTGAATTTTCAAAAAAATTAGCTCACAATAAACATATTGAATTAGAAGGCGTGATTGCCCAAGCCAAAGAAGTTTCACAAACTGATGCGTTGACATTTATCTTTAATCGGCGTGCCATCATTACTGAACTTCAACATGAAGTCTTACGCGCTGAACGTTATAACACCATGCTTTCTATTTCCATTATTGATGTTGACCATTTCAAATCTATCAACGATTCATTTGGTCATCCCATTGGAGATTCAATTCTGCAACAAGTGGCGCATCGTTTACGTGACGGCATTCGTCATCCAGATGTCGTTGGCAGATATGGCGGCGAAGAATTTTTAATTATCCTGCCCAATTCTGATATTCACGCCGCTTCTGAACAAGCCGCTCGTTTGGGAAAAATCATGCGTGAAAAACCAGCACTTGTGAAAGAACATGTCGTTCAAGTGACATTAAGTATCGGCATTGCTCAATTAAAAATTGGAAAAGACACATGGGAAACACTACTCAATCGTGCCGATAACGCCATGTATGATGCTAAGAAAAAGGGCAGAGATTGTTATGTAGTGTCTGAATAAAATTATTTTTCAAATACTTTGTAAAACGCTTCTTTAACTTTTTCTTTCACATCCCCCATATCAGGCGGTTCAGGTAATAAATCTGCTAATGAAACAACAGGTTCGGGTAAGCCACACGGAATGATTCCATCCCAATATTCCATGTCTGGATTTACATTCAATGCAAATCCATGACGTGAAATTCCATTTGCATCAACCTTGACCCCAATTGCGGCAATCTTCGCAGGCTTTTGTTTATCTTCCGGCTTACAACGCGGACATTTTGAATGCACATCCGCTTGTACCCAAACACCCGTCTTTCCATTGATTTGACCGGATGCAATGCCATATTGCATCAACACGCCGATTAACATTTTTTCTAAATTACGAATATATCTAACATAATCCACATTAGAAATTTTATTTTCATTATCTAATTTTCCAAGTGGAATTAACGGATACCCCACCAATTGACCCGGTCCATGATAAGTGACATCTCCGCCGCGATCTACCCAAAAGGTAGAAATTCCTTTTTCTTTTAATTGGGCTTCATTCCACAATAAATTTTCGGCATTGCCTTTTCGTCCAAATGTATACACATGCGGATGTTCCAGCAAAAGCAACGTTGGCTCACGTTTTCCCTCTGCAATTTCATTTGCATATTCATCTTGTAACTTCCAAGCGGATTCGTAATCTATTAAGCCGAGGTCAAGGGTTTCGAGATTCATTATTTTTCAGTTATCCAACGAATGCCAATATCATAAATACTTCTCACAAGATTAGGTTCTACTAACACTACCTCACCTATTGAAATATCTATAGTGTAAATCTTAAATTCGTGAATAACAAATAAACCTTTTGAGTCGGGCTTCCAAATAAAAAATGCTGTTGGCGCATCCTGAAAAGGAAGTTGAACGGAATGAACAAGAACATTATTTACTGTGTATATATCCAAGGATTCGTCTTTAATAGCAACCCAATAATTTAAATCTAGTGAGTCGCTTATTCCATAAACTTTATTAATTTTTATTTCAGTTAATTCCCCATCCTTAGATAAAACATATGGACTGTGATTATCAAGACGACCTATAAAAGCAAACAAATTATTACTGAAATTAAAAGATCTTATAAAGGAATAATCCAAAATATCAAAATCTTCTGGGATTTTAATATTAGTAACTTTAAAAGTTGCTAAATCTACTAAATACATCCCTGGTACAAAATTAGGGTCAAGTTCTTTACTTAAAGATGGAGAGTTAGCGAAAAGGTGTGTAGTGAAAACAAATTTTTTATTTTTAGAATTAAAGCCAAAATCTTTTACAGGTCCATCCCAAATTTTTCGGATTCTCCCCGTTTCTATATCAACTAATCTAAGTCCGAAAGAAGTTGCAAGTTCATAATCACTGTCAAACTCTATAAAAGAATGTGAGTTTATCCAAATTGGAAAACCAGAAGTGGTAGTGGATATTTGTTTTGCCTGTGTGCCCTCAATCGAAATAGCAAAAACATCAAACTTTGTATCTGTTTCAAAAACTTCAAGTGCTCCATGATATACAATCCATTTACTATCGGGCGACCATCTTATTGATTGAACTTCTTGAGTCTCATTTGACAATCGACGAATAGATTTTGTTTCTATGTGGTAGATATATAAATCAGATGATAACCCATCCATTTGTCCAGCAAATGCAAGGTATTGTCCATCAGGTGACCAAGCAAGCGATCTTTCGTCTTGTATACCATATAAAAAGGCATAATGTAACTTCGCACTTGTAATAGATGGATCATTTAGTTCTTCTGAGGCTTCCTTAAAATTATTTGGGTAGTCTTTCGATAATAACTGGGTAATGACTTGCCATTCCCCAGTGGAAAAATTATATAAATTTAGGGTTAAATCAAAAGTTCCTTCTGATTGTAGTAGTTCAGGATCAAATATTCCAGCTCCACCTGTATGAAATGCAAACCAATTTCCATCTGGAGAAACACTATATATGTCTGGGAAGTTATTCAAAGATTCTATTAATTCATTCGGGATAGAAATTTCTTTTCGTCCCCTACCATCCATATCCATCATAACAAATTGATATTCTTTACCTATTTTTTTAAAATAAGAAAAATACGGTCCATCAGTTTGTAATGGAGGAAAAGGTGTAACCGTTGGTGTTGCAGGTTTTTGAGTTGCAGTTAGGCTTGGAGTATTAGTTAAAGTTACAGTGGGAAAATCTACAGGAATTTCAGTAGGTGAACTACATCCAACTAAAGAAAGAATTAGAAAGAAAAGTATTATTTTTTTCATGCGTTTCACCTTTTACGAATTACGCATCACGCTTTACGTTTCACGCCTCACGCATTAAAAATCCTTCGATACAAATCCGATTCCAACAAGCCATGCGGGTCACAACGTTTTTTGAGTTTCCTAAATTTCTCAACAGTTTCTTCACCATAAAATATTTTTGCGGTTTCAGCAGTCGTTTCGGAATTTTTTGCAAAATAAAATCTACCACCATTGGCGACCACGATTTTGTCAAATTCTTGCAACATGGCATACATTTTTTTACGATTCTTGTCTGTCACTTTGAAATCTAATGCCAATGAAAAACCATCTACGGCATGGCTCAATAAAAACTTATCGGGTCTATGGCGTTTGGTCACACCGAGATAAGCAGGTAAATTGTTTTTATGTGAAAGTTTCAAAATTTGAGTCCATACAAACTCAGCGGTTTCTTTCGGCAAAAATGATTGATATTGAATCAAGCCACCTTGTCCAAACGAACGCTCCCAATTCGGAACATAATCTAAAAGAAAGTGAAACGCACCATGCGATTCTTTGAATGAATGTTTACGCAACGAAGCAATAAATTTTGCAGTATTCACGCCCCATACGCCCAAGTTATTCACAAATGGTTTCATAAAAATATGCAAAATACTTTTAGGAAACACTCCAAAAATTGTTGAAGGCAAGGTTTGATTTTTTAATTTGAAAGTCTCAGCTGAATTTTTATCTTCACCTTCGTGTAAATACTTTGCGCCATGAATTTGTCCGCGACCCAATGATGAGCCATTTGCAGTTGTATCCAACCAACCGACGATGTAATCATACTTCGGCGCATTTTCTTGTAATGCCAAAAGGTGTGAGTGAAGATTCTTTATAGGGAACGCATCCACAGTTAGGAGTCCAGAATAGATGCGTTTCATTTGCAATGTGATAGAAGTGAAAATCCCCAACATACCCAATCCGCTAATCATTCCATAAAATAAATCCGCATTCAGTTTTGGCGAACA
>DQGV01000155.1 GCA_003524705.1 Anaerolineae bacterium
TGATGCTTTGTTTGCAGATAAAGCGGGTAAAGTCACATGCACGTTAAATATCGCATCTGTTGATTTGCACAGCAAAACAATTGTATTAACCAGAAACAATCCCGCGCCGATGTTTATTTGTCGTGGCGAACAAATTGACGAACACAATGAAGAAAGTGTTTCATTGGGAACTTCGCGTAATGTGCGTCCCGTCGTCACTGAAATTGGAATTGAAACAGGATTAACCATTGTCATTTTTAGTGACGGCATTTCACATGCTGGCGAACGCGTTGGCAGACCGATGAACGTTCACCAAGCGCTTCAATCCATGCTAGAAGACCAAGACCCAACTCCGCAACAACTTGCTGACTCTTTACTTGAACAAGCCGTGCGCCTCGATGACAACCGCCCAGCGGATGACATCAGCGTATTAATTCTCAAAGTTTCAACACGCACAAGTGATAATGTGCGTCGTATGAACGTTCGTTTGCCGATTCATCATGCATAAGAACACCAAAGTCGAGAATCGCTTTCAAGCCTCAATACGCGATACGATTATATTATTTCAAGAATTTCGTTCGCCCTTATTTTGGTTTTCGGTTGCGGTCATTGGCGGTGGCATTTTATATAACTTTATTTCCACATTAGTCAACGAACCGATTAACGACCCGATGGAATCTGTATATATTGTTCTGACTGCTACATTTTTACAAACCACAAATCGTGACTTTCCAAATCATTTGGCATTACAAGGCTTTCACTTTTTTATGCCCTTTATCGGAGTCATCTTACTTTCACAAGGGTTAGCAGATTTTGGCACTCTACTCTTTAACCGCCACGCGCGGACAAAGGAATGGGAAATGGCTGTTGCATCCACACTAAAAAAACACATTGTTCTAATTGGGTTTGGTCACTTAGGCTTTCGCATTGCCTTAAAACTACATGAAATGGGAAAACAAATCGTTGTCATTGAACAAAACCCAAAACTAGATACACTGAACGAAGCACGTCGAATTGGGATTCCCGTCATCACGGATGATGCTACAAGACAAATTACATTAGAAGGCGCAAATGTAAAACGAGCTGAGACCATTATCTTAGCTAGCCAAAACGATGCCATGAATTTACAAATCGCCTTAAAAGCTCGAGGCATCAATCCAGATATCAAAGTTGTCGTAAGAATCTTTGATGACGATTTTGCACACGCCCTGCAAGATCAATTTGGTTTTATTGCATTAAGTGCCACCGAAATGGCAGCACCTGTCTTTGCCGCCGCCGCGGCTGGTGTAGATGTCACCAATCCAATTTCAGTTGAAGGAAGATTACTAAGCCTTGCCAGATTAACGCTTACAAAAGAATCGCCATTGATAAATAAAACGGTTGACTATGTTGAAAACAATTACAAAGTCAATGTGGTGCTTTTCAAACGTGAAGATGAAACCCAAATGCCGCCGAAAGATAATGTTAAATTAAATGTCGGAGATGTAATCGCTATTATTGGAGGACCTGAAGAATTAAACATTGTCCTCCACAATAAAACCAATGAACGAAGATGACGCTAAACTCTTAATCGGAATTGTGGGTCCGTGTGGCTCAGGCAAATCCACTTTGCTGGCGGGGTTAGAAAAACACGGCTATCGTTGTCGGCATATTGCCCAAGAACATTCATACGTCAAGCAAATGTGGCAAGTGATTACCAAACCCGATTTGCTCATCTTTTTAGAATGTTCATTTGAAAATTGCACCAAGCGCAGAAAATTAAATTGGTTACTCAGTGATTATGAAGAACAACACAGAAGATTAAGCCATGCCCATGAACATGCTGATTTGATTATTGATACTAACATCCACAACCCAGATGAAGTTCTTGATTCTGCTTTGAAATTTTTAGAGAAAAGAAAATGATAAAAAAAACTTTGATATTTAACTTATTCACGCTTCTTATTCTAACCTCATGCCTGTCTCTACAACCTCAGCCTGAGATTACACCCACATCCCTCCCCTCCACCTCAACACAAGACAATGATTTATCCATCTTCAAAAGTGGACTCAACCCTGCCTATCATTCGGTGATAGATGAATTATCAACTGCGAGTGTATACAAAATTGATTTTGTTATTGCAGATAACTTATATCAAATTTCGGGTAAACAAACCGTAGATTACACAAACAATGAAGATGTAGCACTAGATGAAATTCATTTTCGCTTATTTCCAAATATTCTTGGTGGTGAAATCACTGTAGAAAATGTTTCTGTAAATAATGAGTCAATTGAACCGAAATATGAATTGAACGATAGTTTGATGATTTTGTCATTGAAGAATCCATTACAGCCAGCAGGAAAAATAAACATTAGCATGGAATTTGATATTACGATTCCAAGAAGTGTGGATTTAAATTACGGAGTCCAAGCCTATTACAACGATGTACTTGCGTTAGCACACATTTACCCGATGATTGCTGTGTATGATGATGAAGGCTGGAATTCTGAAATTCCGCCCCAATCTGGTGATGTGACATATGCAGATATGTCATTCTTTATCGTCACTGTAGATGCACCAAAGGATTTGGTCTTGGTGGCTTCTGGGGTTGAATCAAATGTTGAGGAAAATGGAAACAGGCAAAAGGTCAGGTATGAAGCGGGACCTGTACGGGATTTTTATCTAGCGGGCAGTCCAAATTATCAAGAATTTGTAAAAGAGATTGATGGAGTTACACTTCGTTTTTACACGCCGGGTTATCTACAATCTGGCGCAGACGAGTCGTTAGATATGGCGGCGCAATCTATCAAGGTTTTCAATGCAAGGTATGGAGTGTATCCATACACCGAATTAGATTTTGTTTCTACGCCGACATTGGCATTGGGGATTGAATATCCCGGTGCCATTGCAATTACGGAATGGATTATGGAACCACAAATCGGTTATTTAGAAGGAACGGTTGTGCATGAAGTGGCGCATCAATGGTTTTATAACTTGGTCGGCAATGACCAATTGGATGACCCATGGTTGGATGAATCTTTGGCACAATTTGCCACGATGCAATATTTTACAGACCGGTATGGTGAGCAAGGCATGTTGGAATTTCGGCGTGAATTAAAAGGAAGATGGGCATATGTAGGTGAAGAAGAAATTCCTGTCGGCTTGCCTGTGAGTGAATATAGCGGCGTGGAATATAGCGGAATTGTTTACGGACGTGGTGCATTGTTTTTTATGGAACTCGAAGCTGTGATGGGTACGGATGCCTTTAATGCTTTTATGAAAAGTTATGTGGAAAATAATGCCTTTGGGATTAGTACAACTGAAATTTTGCGTGCTGAAGCGGAAGCAAGTTGTGGGTGTGATTTGACTGAGTTGTTTGAGGAGTGGGTGTATCCATAAATGGTAACAATGCTCAACAAATTATCAAATCCCTTATAATTCCCCACATGAGAACCTTCTTCAACTACGACGACTTAACTTGGGACGAAGTTGCCAAACTCCCGCGCGATACACCTTTGGTTTTGCCATTAGGCTCAGGCTACGATCATGCACAATTGCAGAGTCAATTATCAAATCCAGAACGATGCGGTTTACTTCCTCCGTTTCCGTTTGGATGGAGAAATAGCGGGCTTGAAATTCCAGACTCAATTTTTTGGGGTTACATCATCAACTTGTTAGATAGTTTGCGCGATGATGGTTTTTCAAGAGTGTATTGCCTCGCCCCTAGCGGCATTGACCCGCAAAGTTCTGTTATTGCAAACCTTCCTATTCTTCGGCAGGGTCATGTTTCGATGAATCAGCCCAAGCCATTTTTACCGCCCGATACCGAACGCGAAAAAGTCATTTTGATTCCGATTGGTCACACCGAGCAACATGGTTTTCATTTGCCGCTTTCGGTAGATACCCTCATCATTGATGCCATTGCTAAAGGAACTGTTTTGTATAAAAGTAATAGTTCTGATTTGACTACGCGCAGTTTTAATTTACCAGTCATGCCTTATGGAGTCAGCACACATCGTTCATCTTTTGCTGGCACGCTGAATGCTGGTGGACGCGCCTTTGAAGATTTTTGGATGGCTGTGATTGATACTTTGGTGGCTCGTGGATTCAACCGCTTCTATCTGATGAGTGGACATGGTGGCAATACCTCATTTTTGGTCAATATCGTCAAATATGCTGGTGAACGTCACCGCCGAATTTTTTGTGCAACTACTTGGTTACATACATCAGGCAGTATCGGTGCAGAGGCATTGAAAAAATATCGCACTTCACCAATTGGTGGAATGGGTCATGCTGGTGAATTGGAAACCTCTTTCATGCTTCATCTCCGCCTCGATTTATGCAAAATGGAAAAAGTTGTAGATGAAATTGATTTCGTCTCAACCCCTGATTATTATATGGATTGGATTGAAGGCGGAAGTTTAGTCGCTAACCCACCTTGGGATGATGATACAAAAACTGGCGCGTATGGTGCAGGTAGCCACGCCACCGCCGAAAAAGGAAAGTTATGGCTCGAAGCCGCCATTGCAGAAAAAGCGAATCATGTAGAACAAATCCATGAACAACATGAACGCCGAGAAAAAAGAAGAAATGAAGGCTATGGACTGTGGGGAAAGTTTAAATAAATCCATTAACCTAGTTGACAACTACTTCAAAACTCGCTAAACTATACGCAATGGCAAAAACATCCGCTTCGGCACATATTAATTCTAAAACGCTACTTCCTAGTGCTATCAATGGTTGGGAAATGTTCATGCTAGACCAAGGTCGTTCCCCAAATACCGTCAAAGCATTTTTATCAGATGTTAATTTGCTTACGCAATATGTAGCGCCCGATAAAAATATCGGAAGCATCACCACTGAAGAGTTAAATAAATTTTTTGAGTGGATGGAAAAAAAGCGCGGGATTCCTTGTAGCCCAAAAACATTATCGCGTCGTATTACGGCTGTAAAATCTTTTTTTCGTTGGTTACATCAACATGGCGCAATTTCAGTTGACCCCGCTGAAAAAGTTTTGCAACGCTCGGCGATTAGTCCACTTCCACAAGTGTTGACGAATGATGAATATGATGCTGTCTTACTTTCAGCAGACCGCCACCGCCGAGATAAAAAACCTGATGCTCGCCCTTACACTTTGGTTTACCTTTTACTCACTACAGGCATCAAGAAAAGTGAATGTTTAGGTATTCATCTCAATCACATTGACCTTGATGCAAAAAACGGACCCACATTATTCGTCCGTTATGCGAGCCCGGCGAATCGTTATAAAGAACGAAAAATAGAATTAGAAGAAGATTGGGTTAGCGCGTACAAAGAATATCTTGCCCAATACCAACCTGTTGACCAAGTCTTCGCATGGTCACCACGTCGTTTGGAATATTTACTTGAAGACATTGGTGAAGAAGCAGGCTTGAGCAAACATCTTTCATTTGATATGTGTCGCTGGACTTGCGCTTTACATGATTATCAAAACGGAATCGAACCCGATGCAATCCGCCAAAAACTAGGCGTATCAAAAATTCAATGGCGCGAGTTATTGATTAAGTTAAAACAATTAAATGGTGAAGCAAAATAATAAAACATCCCGCAAATTGCGGGATGTTTTATTCAATCGTGTCTTGTGGGCGCGTAATTGAAAAATAAATTACATTTTTTGTTTCATCTTTCAAACGGTTTTCATGCGCAGGGCGAAAGCCCGGCACCCATAAAATTTTATCGCCTGCACATAACAGGGGCCAACGGTCACGCGCACGTTGCGGCACTTTTTCATTGACAAAAAAATCTGATATCTTTTGAGTATGACCGTCCATCCCCAATGGAGAAAAATGGTCACCCATTCGCCTCACTCTTAATTCAAGCTGTTCGGGCAAACCTTCGGCATCCAACCACACCTGATACGGGTCATCATTTTCTTCAGCTTGTTCAATTGCTAAAGTAGGTAAACGCCAATGTTCAGAAGCGAACTTCCAACCACCTGCTAATGAAATTTGATTTGAAATAGAAACAGAAATGGATGATTCACTTGGCATTTGGGGCCAAATATCAAATGGCAATTCTGCATT
>DQGV01000295.1:0-162 GCA_003524705.1 Anaerolineae bacterium
GCCCGAAGCAAGTGAAGAATGGGTTGAGGCGTTAAGAAAAGAAAATAAAGTGTTTGAATATAAAACGTATGGAAATGAACCACACGGCTTTTTACGCCGTGAGAATTTATTGGATGTATATGAACGTATGGAACGATTTTTGGATTGGTATTTGTTGCCGAG
>DQGV01000295.1:404-669 GCA_003524705.1 Anaerolineae bacterium
TTTGGATTGGTATTTGTTGCCGAGGTTAGTCTAATTGGTCTGATTAGTCGGGTTGGTCTTATAGGTCGGTGGAGAGTTGGCAAGATTCCCAACTCTCCACTTATCACCTTTTGTCTAAACCTAGCAAAATGCTTCACTTCCCGAATCAATTCTCCCTGTAGGCGTGAAGCGTGCCAATTTCCAAATCCCAATCCCCCTGCTATCTAATTCCTCTTTTCTCACAACAGGAGTATAATATCGACCGCGCCAGCCACAGGCTGGCATT
>DQGV01000295.1:877-2380 GCA_003524705.1 Anaerolineae bacterium
GCCAGCCACAGGCTGGCATTTTCGTGGATGGAGAAGTCTTAACGCATGATTCGTAATTTAACCAATCGTATTATCCTCATTGTGGTTGTGGTTGCCCTAGCTTTATGGATTGACCTCAGCCGTGAAATCAACATCCCTAACCCATTTGGTAGTTTTGATGAAGTTCTCTTTAGTAGAAATGTAGAGCCACGTCTCGGGTTAGATTTGCAAGGTGGTTTGCAAGTTTTGCTCGAAGCCGATATTCCTGCCGACCAAAGCATTGACTCAGAAGCCATGGAAGTTGCTCGTCAAATCGTTCAGCAACGTACGGATGCTTTGGGCGTGAATGAAAATTTGATTACAGTGGCAGGTGACCGCCGCATTGTGGGAGAATTCCCCGGCTTAGGCGATACTGAATCCGTTTTGGCGACGATTCAACAAACGGGTCTGCTTGAGTTTGTTGACACCGGCGACCACTTCCCCGAAGCAGGCACAATTTTAGTGACAGATTACAGCCCCACCGGCGCACCTGTGGAAGCCCCAGAAGGTGAAACAATTTACCATACCATTATGACCGGTGCTGAAATTGACTCAGTCAATGTGGTTGCGAATCAATTTGGCAGTGGATATGCCATTGATTTTCTTTTGAAAGCAAATGGTGCTCAAATTTTCGGAGACCATACCACAGCCAACACCGGCAAAGCCCTCACCATTGTTTTAGATAAACAAGTTATCTCTGCACCTGTCATTGGTGACCCTATCACGGGTGGGCAAGGCACAATCACCGGCGACTTTACGCCAGAAGAAGCCAATGCTTTTGCAGTTCAACTTCGCTATGGTTCTTTGCCTGTTCCTTTGAAAATTGTCGAAACCAGAATTATTGGTCCCACCCTCGGCGCTGATTCATTGAATAAAAGTTTGCTGGCTGGCGGTATCGGTATGATTATCGTGGCATTGTTCATGATTATTTATTATCGTATGCCCGGTGTCGTGGCAGTGCTTTCAATTTTGATTTATGCCGCAGTGGCGTTTGCAGTCTTCAAGTGGTTCCACTTTACACTCACATTACCCGGCATTGCCGGCTTTTTACTCAGCACCGGCGCGGCGTTAGATGCAAATATTCTCATCTTTGAACGTTTAAAAGAAGAATTACGCAACGGCAAAACATTAAACCAAGCCATGGACCAAGGTTGGACGCGTGCGTGGTCATCCATTCGTGATTCAAACTTAGCCGCCATCATCACCTCATTAATTCTCTTTTGGTTTGGTTCTGCGTTTGGGGCAACTATCGTCAAAGGTTTTTCTTTGACATTGGCTCTCGGTGTTGCCATTTCATTATTTACAGCCATTTACGTCACCCGCACATTGTTGGTGATTTTCGTACGCTCATTCAAACCACAAAACTTTGAACGTTGGTTTGGAATCTAAGGATAGAACATGATTGATATTCTCGGCAAACGCTACTACTACTTTTTATTTTCACTTCTCATCATCATTCCAGGCTTGGTCTTTTTAGCCATTGAT
>DQGV01000295.1:2619-2770 GCA_003524705.1 Anaerolineae bacterium
AGCCATTGATGGTTTACCTCTTTCGATTGACTTCACGGGTGGAAGTCTCTTTGAAATTCAATTTGCGTCAGGCAATGAAATAGATACTGAAACCATCGTCAACATTTATGAAGCCTCAGGAATTGATGATGCTCAAATCACAGTGACAGAA
>DQGV01000329.1 GCA_003524705.1 Anaerolineae bacterium
CGGTTTCGAGAGTATTCTGGCTTTTAGATTTTTCTGCTCCCAAGCAGAGTCTATGGTCCGCCCCACCCGACCTTCGGACTGCTACGCGATCCCCAAATACGACATTGAAATTTGGGAAAAGATTTAATATATACAGGTCGTATTTGGAGAGGGACTGGCTTTGAGATTTTTCTGCTCCCAAGCAGAGTCCACACGCAGGTATCCTCATTCGGGGACGATGTCACAAACTGTTGGGCGCTGGCAATGGCTCAAGATAGTTACAAGATAGCCAATTGAAAGGGTTTATAAAATGTCCTTGAATCATCAAAAGTCAGGATTATCTGATTGGAAAAATATAGTTCTTGGATTAGTAATTGGAATTGGTGTAGCTATTCTGGGCTGTATTCTTATCTCTGCTATCACAATATGGAATGGCACAAGAATGCCAAAGTATCTTGAGATCAATTCGTCTGATGTTCCTATATACTCAAATGCATATAATATCTCGCAACAAGGACCAATTAATGAAGATGGAACAGAGGTTTATTCGTGGAGTTTTTCTTCCAACGACACTCCTGATATAGTCTGGCAATTTTATCTAGACGAAATGAGTCAAAGGTGGGGCTTTTATGATACATCATCACCGCAATCACCTGAAAAGAGTCTCATAGTCCAATCCTGCCCTTTTTATTATCTTGAGATGACAAGTGCTCCAATTGACAGTACGACTTATAATTATGTTGTTCAGTTCAGCAAAGAACTATGTCGATAAGGCGTGTGTTACTTCTTTCTGACACAAAAGCATACGCTGCAAAAACCGCCCAACAAAGCGTGCACTGACCTCTTCTATCCTTTGGACATTTTCCCCTAACCCCCATTCTGGGGGCAGGCGAGGAAGACTCGGTTTCGAGAGTATTATGGCTTTGAGTTTATACTGTTTCCAAGCTGAGTCCACGCCCGCCCACACACAGCTAACGCAAACCGTTGGGCAGTAAGGTCTAGGTAAGCCAATGAAAATAAATTTTGCAGTTGAAGTATTAGGTGAACCAGACGAAGTATTTCCCTGGATCGACAATCCAGAAAAAGCAATGCTTTGGCAAAAAGGCGTCAAAAAAGGAGAAATCATAAAAGAAACACCTGAAAAAATCGGTACGACTTTTATGGAAGAGATGGAAGAGGGCGGAAATAGTTTGGTAATGCATGGAGTTATTACTGAGTATATTCGAAATAAAATGATTACTTTTCAACTTGAGAGCAAAATTCATAAGCTTGACGTTTGTTATTCAATTACGGGAGAAGATGACAAATCTGTAATTACGGTGGAATCGAATATTCGTTGGAAATTCCCAATGAATCTAATGAGCATAATTTTTGGGCGTAAGATAAAGGAAGGTATTTTGAAACAAACGGAATCAGAATTTGCGGAATTGAAACGACTTTGTGAGGAAGCAAAAGTAAAGTAAGAACAAGAATTATCAAAGTTGAGTACATTAATGTGGAAACCGCTTACCGAATAATCAAACCAAGACGTGATTGAAAATGAGCTTACAGGGCAAAAACCATAGTTCAAAATCGTCTTGCAAAATCTGCCCAACAAAGCGTGCACTACCCCACCCGTCCTTCGGACTGCTACGCGATTCCCAAATACGACATTGAAATTTGGGAAAGGATTCTATATATACAGGTCGTATTTGGAGAGGGATTGGCTTTGGGATTTTTCTGCTCCCAAGCAGAGTCCACGCGCAGGTATCCCCTTCGGGGACGATGTCACAATACCCCTTCGGGGCACGAGCCCGTTGGTGGCAACTCATCATAAGATGTGTTAAAACGCATGTATCAAATATTGCCCCAAATTAGATGAAGTTATCGGAGCAAACGCCCAAGAGCAAATAGGTTGGTCGAAATAAAATAATTGGTGATATTCCAGTCCCAATATGCTACACTGAAAACAGAGTAGCCCACAGGCGAAAGGAGTTACCATGATTTTCATGATTGGCGGAATACTTGTTGGCATCATCATCGGCGTACTGGTCGTCCGATTTGTGCCCCAAAATGTGCTTGGTTGGGTGGTGATTGGGTTGGGCGCAGTGGCATTTGTCTTCATCAGCCCAGTTTTCGTTGCCATACTGACCCACAGCGATACCACGTTCTCTCCTGTAATTTCAATCCCATTGGGTATAGGCTGTGTGCTTTCTGGAATTGGTGCCGTGCGGAAGAACTACCGTACTTGGCAGATATGGTTTGGTCTCGGACTCGGTTTAATTCCAGTTTTGTTTTGGATAGCGTTTGCCATAGGCGAAATACTCTATCCTCACTAAAGCAACGTTATCGATTATTATCATCGAATCTTGCGTTCACAGAGCCGCCGAACAAAGCGTGCACCCCGTCTGCGCGGGGCAAGCGGCCTGACGTGTGGCAGTCAGGGTCATAATTGGACAGTTACCTGTGCCACATGCAGGTATCCCCATTTGGGGACGATGTCGCAATACCCCTTCGGGGTACGAGCCCGTTGGGTGTCACCTCGCTAATCTTTGAAAATGGGTACTTGTATTAAAAATTGGAAAGTTGTATAAAAGAAGTGTAGAAGAAAGTCGAAGCAAATTAATTTTGTCTGCGCGCGTTTCCTAATTCACCACAGATGATAAAGGAAAATAGTATGACAAAACAAACCTTGAAAATTCTGCCGACAACATCATTGGGAAAGTGGTCGGTCGGGCTTATAGTCGCAATGCCACTTTTGTTTATCATCGGCACATCATTCACAAACTCGTTATATAAATCAGTTCCAGCAGGTGACACTATTTTGGCAGATATTGCCGCGAGACCAGCCTTGGCACTTACCATGCTTGTTGGAATGACTGCTGGGATATCAGCCTTTATCACAGGTCTTCTGGCAATCATCAAAAAGGAAAATGCGCTACTCGTCTATGTCTCTGCAATAATTGGAGGGCTTCTGCTATTATTTCTTGCTGGCGAATTTTTGTTTCCCCAATAAGAATTTGCCTTTTGGTGGCAGTATGGTTCTTTTCCAGTTAGCATGCCTTGCGTTCATCGTGCCTGCCCACACGCAGGTATCCCCTAAAGGGGACATATGCAAACCGTTGGGCAACAAAATATAGTCACGATCAAGGATACAAAATGATGAAACAAAACTCTCAGCAGAAGGCAATGGCATTGTTAGTGATTGATCTTCAAAAAGGATTGTTTGAGAAATCTACACCGATCTATAAGGCGAAACAGGTTCTTGAGAATATCAATACATTGCTCGACAGAGCTCGTCAAGCAGGCGTTTCAGTATTCTTCATTCAACATTCCGATAATAGAGTTCTGGTAAGAGGTTCTGACGCTTGGCAATTGCATCCCGAAATACAACCACTGGCAGAGGAAGTCGTCATCCACAAACTTCATGGAAACGCATTTGAAGAAACCAACCTTCGAGAAGAGTTAGACAAAAGAAATGTAAGTGTATTAGTGATAACAGGTCTTGTAACTCATGGTTGTGTGAAAGCGACCTGCTTGGGAGAAATAGAGGAAGGCTACAAAGTTGTGTTAGTAAGTGATGGTCACAGCAGTTACAGCAAGGATGCAACTCAACTCATCGAGAAATGGAATCAAGCCATCGGTGAAAAAGGCGCAGATTTAATAGAAGCACAAAAAGTAAGGTTTTTGAGGAATTGAATACTGCCCAACAAAGCGTGCACCCCGTCTTCGCAGGACGAACAGCCTGAAGGGTGGAACTTATTGGTAAGCGGAGATGGCATTGTTTACTGCACATTCGAAAGCAGTATGATGGAAGCGTAGACTAATTCTCACATGATCGGAGGATAGCATGACGTCGAATGCGGTTGATCAAAAGACGATTCAAACAATTTCTCCTCGCCGGTGGGTCGCTTTGGTTGTGGTGTATCTTTTCATACCATTAGTTCTATTGGTGTGCGGAGGAGATTTCGGTTGGTGGCAGGCGTGGGTCTATTCATTTCTTGTTTTTGTTGCTGGCGTGGGAGGACGCATTTTAGCGGAACGGCGGCATCCGGGATTGTTGGCAGAAAGACAAAGTATTAAGGGTATTCAAGGAGCGAAAGCATGGGATAAAGTGCTTGCTCCGTTAATGGCGCTGAGTGTAGGTTTCCCTCTCGTCATTGTGGCTGGGCTAGATCATCGTTTTGGTTGGTCACCTGTATTCCCATTGTGGCTCGTTATGCTTGGCATCTTCTTGATCGCGTTCGGATACACTTTTGTTGTGTGGGCATTGGTGGAGAACCGTTTCTTTTCTGGCGTGGTACGTATTCAAATAGATCGAGGGCATGTGGTATGTGATAGCGGTCCATATCAAATCGTTCGGCATCCAGGCTATGCCGGAAATATTCTGCCACTGCTAGGAATTGTGTTAGCACTAGGTTCCTTGTGGACACTCATTCCAGCCTCTGTGGCGCTGGTCATAGCGATAATCAGAACTGCACTGGAAGACCGAACGTTGCAGGAAGAGTTGCCAGGATATCAAGAATATGCGCGACGTGTACGTTATCGATTGTTTCCGGGGATTTACTAGGAGACATTTAAGGATGTGAGATGATGTGCTTGTCGATACTGCAGAAACATAATGCGCTCAACAAAGCGTCTCTAAAGACATCGGGATAATGCACCAACCCTCTTAATAAAAAATCACCCTTGACGTATTCCTATCATTTGCATAGAATATCGCCCAATGCTTAAGTCTGCTCGCTGGTTTGCTTACTTTTATTTTTACGGTCTCCGAAACTCGGTTACCGCTGGTGACGCTTAAGTAGACGAAGATAAGTTTGTTTACATGAAGAGCGAGACCAAACGGTCTCGCTCTTTTTTGTTATTTGTACAGGCAGGTCTTGTACCTGCCCAA
>DQGV01000194.1:0-1008 GCA_003524705.1 Anaerolineae bacterium
CGCTCTGGCATTATTCAAATCTGGTTAAATCGTGATTATTCACAATATGCCTTAGCCAAAGGTCGTAGTGATTTAGAACTTGCCACATGGAATCCAGCAGACCGAATGCGCCTCTATATCCGACAAGATATTGCTTCACAAATTTGGAATTATGGCTTAGCCCCAACCACCCCTGCTGAGGTTTTACAAGACCCTACCGAAGGAAAATATGTTTTGCTCTCGGCAGATGTTGTATTTGATGCCAGCCAAGCAAACCCTGTCACTCTCAACGCACCACGTTCACTTGCTTTCGCCAATAATGGCACCATGTATGTTGCAGATTCACGTAATCATCGCGTCTTACATTTAGATGCAAATGGAAATATTTTAAATGAATGGGGAACATATGCTGATGGAGTCGGTGTGCCAGTTGGAAATGGGACATTTAACGAACCGTGGGGCATTGCTGTTGGACCTGACGGTTCTGTTTACGTAACGGACACTTGGAATCACCGCGTACAAAAATTCACACGGGATGGCAGATTCGTCAAAGCGTGGGGAGTGTTTGGTCAAGGTGAAACGCCAGATGCATTCTACGGTCCACGCGGATTGGCGGTAGATGCCGAAGGTAGGGTTTATGTCACAGATACAGGTAACAAGCGTATCGTCGTGTTTGATGCGGATGGGAACTTCATCACGCAATTTGGTGGCGCAGGTTTTGACCCCGGTCTATTCGATGAACCAGTCGGCATCGCTATTGATAGAAATGGAACTGTGTATGTCAACGATACATGGAATCAACGCATTCAAACTTTCGTGCCCGTAGAAAATGAAAATGCGTTGGTGTTCTTGCCCGATAAACAATGGGATGTGTTTGGTTGGTTTGGTCAATCGTTAGATAACAAACCCTTCATTGCTGTGAATGATGATTTGCATGTTTTCATCACTGACCCTGAAGGCTATCGCGTGATTGAGTTTGACCAAAACGGTGAAGTCGTTCGCGTGTGGGGTGACTTTGGTGATAGCTAT
>DQGV01000194.1:1337-3211 GCA_003524705.1 Anaerolineae bacterium
ATCTTGCGCTATTTTATTGGTATAATGCGCGTGCTTTTATAAAATTCTATCCCCAAAGGGAGACTCGATGAAACTGCACGAGTATCAATCTAAAAATATTTTTTCAAAGTATGGCATTCCGATTCCAAAAGGAAGGGTCGCGGCTACCGCTCAAGAAGCAAAGCAAATTGCAGAAGAGTTAGGTGGTCGCGTTGTAGTTAAATCACAAGTGTTGGTTGGTGGGCGCGGAAAGGCTGGCGGTGTAAAACTTGCTAAAAATGCCGCTGAAGCCGAACAACTTGCCGAACAAATTTTGGCATTGGAAATTAAAGGGCTTCCCGTTCGCAAAGTTTTGATTGACGAAGCCTCAGCCATTGAC
The DNA here is from genome assembly GCA_003524705.1 of Anaerolineae bacterium. Next base: position 1,696 of record DQGV01000194.1, read on the forward strand.
CAAGAAATCTACTTTGCGATTACGAACGACCGCGCTGCAAAAAAACCGGTGATGATTGCCTCAGCCGCAGGCGGCATTGACATTGAAGAAGTGGCGGCAAAAGAACCAGAAAAAATTATCAAAGTTCATATTGACCCATTGCTCGGCTTACGCGAATATCAAGCCCGCGATGTGGCAGTGGGCATTGATTTGCCACGTGAATATTGGAAAGATTTTACAAAAATTGCTATCGGATTATGGAATGTCTATAAAGATACAGATGCAACGTTAGCAGAAATCAATCCGTTGGTGATTACAAAAGAAAAGAAACTGATTGCCTTAGACGGCAAAATGATGATTGATGATAACGCTTTGTTCCGTCAACCTGACTTAAATGAAATGCGTGATACTGACGAAGATGCGCCTGCTGAAATTGAAGCACGCAAGTATGGTCTTTCTTATATCAAGTTAGATGGGAATATTGGATGTATGGTCAATGGTGCAGGTTTGGCAATGACCAGCATGGATGTAATCAAACTGTTTGGGGGCGAGCCAGCAAACTTCCTCGACGTAGGAGGCGGTGCAGACTCAAAGAAAGTTGCCGCGGCAATGCGCATCATCTTAACTGATTCAAACGTCAAAGCTGTTTTGTTTAACATCTTCGGCGGAATCACACGTTGTGATGAAGTGGCACGTGGTATTTTGGTTGCCATGGATGAAGTTAAACCAAAAGTGCCAATGGTTGTAAGGCTTGTTGGAACAAACGCGGAAGAAGGAAGAAAACTTTTGGAAAACGCAAATATGATTACAGCCGAAACATTGGCTGATGCCGCCAAGAAATCTGTAGAAGCGGCGAAAAAGGTCAATTAAGCATGAGCATTTTAGTTAATAAAAATACACGTTTATTAGTGCAAGGCATTACGGGTAACGAAGGTTTGTTTCATACCACTCAAATGGTAGCGTATGGAACACAAGTGGTCGGCGGAATTACACCCGGCAAAGGTGGCGAATGGGTATTAGAAAAAATTCCAGTTTTTGATTCTGTCCGCTCTGCAAAAGAAAATACAGATGCGAATGCCACAATTATTTTTGTGCCTGCTCGCTTCGCACCAGATGCGATGTTTGAAGCCGCAGATGCAGGCATTCCTTTAATCATTTGCATTACCGAAGGCGTTGCCATATCCGATATGATGCGCGTTCGAAATTATTTAGACCAAAAGAACGTCCGTTTGATTGGACCCAATTGCCCAGGGCTATTAACTCCGGGTGAAGCCAAAGTTGGAATCATCCCCGGCAACATTGCAATTCCCGGAAATGTCGGCGTGGTTTCTCGTTCTGGCACATTGACTTATGAAGTTTTATACGCCATGAAAAATCTCGGCATGGGAGCATCCACTTGTGTTGGCATTGGTGGTGACCCCGTGAATGGTACAAATTTTGTTGATGTATTAGAAATGTTTGAAGACGACCCACATACTGAAAAAGTTATTATGATTGGTGAAATCGGCGGTAATGAAGAAGAAAAAGCCGCAGAATT
>DQGV01000112.1:0-190 GCA_003524705.1 Anaerolineae bacterium
TGTGCCAACCCATAACACGCCGCTGGCATCTTCATAAATCGAATAAATACTATTGTTGCTTAAGCTGTTTTGGATTGTAGGTTCGTGCTGATAATAAAAGAATTTTTTTGTATTTATATCAAACCGACTTAACCCATTGTTTGTGCCAATCCATACCCCACCAAGTTGGTCTACAAAAACTGCATAAATG
>DQGV01000112.1:401-8470 GCA_003524705.1 Anaerolineae bacterium
TCTACAAAAACTGCATAAATGATGCTTCCTGTAGCATTGTCAGAAATATCACCTGAAGTTAAATAACGGGTGAAGTAATTTTCTTCTCGAATGAAACGGTTTAATCCATTTCCAGTGCCAACCCAAATTTCTCCATCTTTGCCTTCGGCAAAACTTAACACGCGATTATGGCTCAGGCTGGTTACACTGTTTTTGTTATTCTGGTACACAGTTACTTTGTTGTTTTCTACATCAAATACATTCACACCATCATTCACAGTACCAATCCACAATAAGCCTTGTGAGTCTTTGAGTAACGCAGTAATGAAATTACTGCCAAGCCTAACGGGGCTTTCAGCCGTGTTTTTATAGTGAGTAAATGTATAAGTTTCAAAATCCAAAAAATCTAAGCCATTGTTTGTGCCAATCCATAAACCATTTTCATCTACTTCTAAGGCAGAAATTTGATTACTAGTAATGCTTTCGTTATTTTTTGAATCATGAAAGTAATGATAAAACTTTCCAGAAACGGGGTCGTAACGATTTAATCCACCCTGCCGAGTTCCAATCCATATATTCCCTTGTTCATCTTCTGCAAGCGCAGTAATAGAACGGTCACTAATGCTAAATATGTTATTGGTATCGGGCTTATAAATTTTGAAGCCGTAGCCATCGTAACGGTTTAATCCATCATCTGTGCCGACCCATAAGAATCCCTGACGGTCTTGCAGAATGGCGTTGACAACACTTTGAGATAAGCCTTCATCAAGGCTGATTTGCTCAAAGCGTACGTTCTTACCGTAGGGGATGGATAAACTTCCCGCTTCAGAATCAGGTGTCACCTGTGTAGTAGAAGCGGAAGGTGTTTCTTCAGGGGAAACATCTACGGGGGAGGCATCTGCACAGGCGGCGAGGATGAGTGCGAAGAGGATTATCCCAAAAACTATTTTCTTGCTCATGCTCTCATTATAAGCAATTTAGATAAGTTGAGTTCTATATTCCCATTCTAAAGGAGGGGGAGTTGCCCCACCCTTGCGGGTGGTTTTTATTTTATTTTAGACGAGTTAATTTGGAAAATATTTTATTTTTAAACCATTCATTTGAACGGGTTAATCCTATTTCTTAGACGCATGACATTTGAAGTTAGGTTCTGTATCATGCAGTTATATGCGGACGATTTTTCCTCCAAGAAGATAGGACCGCATCCTTGTCTGAGGCGGAATGCTGGCTGGTGGGCTGGTTTTCCGCCTTTTGGTTAACGATGATGTAAGGAGGTGGTAGTTGGTAATTGCTTGAAAGGTTCGTTTTGTAAATTCTATTAAGGAGAAAAGAGAATGAAACTAAAAAATTTATATGCGCTTTTGAGTTTGTTGGTAGTTTTTAGTATGGTGCTTGCGGCTTGTGCGCCTGCCGCAACTGAAACAACCGAAGAACCCGCCATGACTGAAGAACCCACCATGACTGAAGAAGCGCCTGCCGCCACAGAAGAAGCTCCAACAACGGAACGCAAAGGCGGCTGGTTAGATGAAATTGTTGTCTCAGTTGTAAGTGGTGATTCAGCAATTTCTCAAATTGAAGCAGGTGCAATTGACTTTTTCTCGTTTAACCTCGCTTCAGATGCTTACCCTGCTATTCAAGATGCTGGTTTATCTTCTACCCAATCATTGGGTGGTTATTACGGCATTAGTTTGAACCCAGCAGTACTCGATGATACCAATGTGTTGAATCCGTTTTCTAACCGAAAGATTCGTGAAGCTTTAAACTGGTTGATTGATAGAAACTACGTCAATCAAGAAATTTATGCTGGTGGTTCTTTACCAAAATTATTGCCTGTCACCACTCAATTGGTGGAATATACCAACTTAATTGACACAGCCCGCGCATTGGAAAGCAAATATGCTTACAACTTTGACCGCGCCAAAGAAGTGATTGATGCGGAAATGCCCGGCATGGGTGCAGAGTTGGTAGATGGTAAATGGCAATACAATGGTGTGCCTGTTAACTTGATTTTCTTAATCCGCAACGATGGTGATGGTACTCGCCAGCCGATGGGTGATTATGTTTCCAATCAATTAGAAGCCGTTGGTTTTACAGTAGATAGACAATATAAAACTGCTTCAGAAGCCTTCCCGATTTGGTTTGGTACAGACCCATCTGAAGGTCAATGGCACTTATATACTGCTGGTTATGGTGTTGCTGGTTTAAGTTCATTACGTGACGAAGCCGCAAACATTCAACAAAGTTATTTGAACACCAGTATTCAAGCCAGTGAACCATTTATTTCAAATGTATCTGACCCTGAATTCCAAGAATTGGGTGATGCATTAGCACAAGGCGTTTATACAGACAAAGCCGCACGTGATGAAGCCATGGCACGCGCCCTTGAACTTGCTTTGGAAGATTCATTATTTGTTTGGGTCATTGACCAACAAACCTATGCTCCGTATGCAAGCAATGTTCAAGTTACTTATGACCTCGCCACAGGTCCAGAATCAACCAATGCCGGTCCTTACAATTTGCGCTTCATTGACCAAGAAGGCGGCACCATGCGCATCGGTACAAATGATTTGTTCACCGAGCCGTGGAACTCTGTTGGTGGAAGTAACTGGATTTGGGATGGTCATGTTCTTCGCATGACGACTCATGGTAGTTCAAACGTCACTGGTGCAGGTGGCATGATGGCAGACCCATACACAGGGCTTGCATATCCACAACGCATTGCCAGTGCCGAATTAACTCATGTAGAAGGTTTGCCCATTCACCAAAGTTTAGATTGGCTAACGGTTCAAACCGTGCCTCAAATTGATGTTCCAGCGGATGCATGGGTTGACTGGGATGCAGTAAACCAACGCTTCATTACCGTTGAAGAAAAATTCCCAGATGGTCTCACTGCCAATATTAAAAGTGTAGTGGTCTATCCTGAAGATTTATTTGAAACCGTCAAATGGCATGATGGTAGTCCGCTTTCTGCTGGCGACTTTGTGATGAACATTATCCAAAGCTTTGACCCCGGCAAACCAGAATCTGCTATTTATGATGAATCATTAGCATTAAGCATCAACGCCGCCTTAGAACAATTCAAAGGGTATCGTATCGTCTCAACTGACCCATTGACGATTGAAGCTTATGGTGATTTCTATCAAACCGATGCAGAATTGAACATCCTCACTTTGTGGCCCCAAGATTTATATGGTTTAGGATACGAAAATAGCTGGCCCGTGTTGGCGGTTTCAAACTTGGCTGAAGCCAATGGTGAACTCACTTACACAGAAGATAAAGCCGGCGTACTCGAAGTTGAACAAACCAACTGGGTTGGTGGTCCAAGCCTTGAGATTCTAAATAAGTATTTAGACCAAGCCGCAAGTGAAGGACATATCCCGTATGCACCAACGTTGAGTGAATACATCACAGCAGAAGAAGCTGCCGCGCGCTATGCCAGCCTTCAAGCGTGGGTAGAAGCGCACAATCACTATATGATTGGTACTGGTCCATATTACATTGACCAAGTATTCCTCACCGAAAAATCTGTGAGCCTCAAAAACTTTGCCGACTTCCCAGATTTAGCAAATCGTTGGGCGCAATTTAGTGAACCAAAAATTGCTACCACTGTATTAGATGGACCTGGTCAAGTACAAATTGGCGGTGAAGCATTGTTTGATGCTTATGTCACTTTCAATGATGAACCTTACTTACTCTCTGATGTTTCCCGCGTCAAATACATTTTGTATGATGGAACGGGCGCAGTTGTAGAAGTAGGTGATGCTGTGGCTGTAGAAGATGGTCACTTCCAAGTGACACTCTCTGCCGAAACCACTGCTAAATTGTCAACTGGTTCTGCACGCCTTGAAGTTGCGGTTGTGCCAATTCCTGTTGCCATTCCGTCGTTCACCTCATTAGATTTCGTAGCACAATAAGTTTGTAGTTTGTAAAAAATTGTAGGGCAAGGTTTTTAACCTTGCCCTACAAAAATTAGATTGTGAGGAAGCCATGTCTGCAATTACTCAATCACCAGTTGAAGAGCAAGTAATTAAAAAACCTTTTTTGAATAGTTCGTTCATCAGAATCCTGCGTTATTCTGCTGTACGAATTCTGACATTATTTGTCACCGTTGTTATTGGTATTTATTTAACCATTGTGATTGCAAACATGGGCGGGTACGTAGATGTGATTATGCGCGGCGAGATTCGAGACCGCGTCACGCAGATGATTATTAATAATCAAGCCTACCAACAAATGGACAATGAAACGCGCCAACAATTAATTCAAGAACGAATCGCGGCAGAAGAAAAACGCGTCGGCTTAGATGTTCCTATTGCAGTTCGTAACTTCCGTTATTTGAAGAATGCTCTGGTTCTTGATTTAGGGCGTGCAATTAACATGACCAGTGACAGTGGCTCAAAACAAGTGCGTTTAATTTTGTTAGAACGTCTGCCTCCTACTTTATTGCTCATGGCTACTTCGCAGTTGTTCTTATTCTTCTCAAGTATTTTTATTGCTCTCAACCTTTCACGCAATTATGGCAACTTTTGGGATAAGTTGATTATTGCACTTTCACCATCTTCGGCTGTTCCGCCCTGGTTTTATGGAATCTTTTTAATTTTGATTTTTGCGGCTGGATTTAAGATTCTGCCATTTGGCGGCATGGTGGATGCACCCCCGCCTCCCAATAAATTTGATTATGCTCTCAACGTCCTCAAGCATTTAATTCTGCCCGGCTTTTCTCTGGTGATAAGCGCTTTCTTCCTCAGCGTTTACAACTATCGCACATTCTTTTTGATTTATTCCAGTGAAGATTATGTAGACATGGCACGTGCTAAAGGTTTACACGCCAAAGATATCGAACGCCGTTACATTTTGCGCCCCACATTACCAAACATCATTACAAATTTTGCTTTGCTAATCATCACCTTATGGACAGGTGCTTTATTTACTGAAACAGTTTTCTTGTGGCCAGGTTTAGGCAGAACATTATTCCAAGCCATTGGTCAATACGATACACCAATCATCGTTGGGTCAACCATTATCTATGCTTATCTTTTAGCAATGACGGTTTTTATTCTCAACTTTGTTTATGCTTTGGTAGACCCGCGCGTGAAGATAGGTGAATAATATGCTCAATAACTTACGTTCTTCTTTTCAAAAAATATTAATGTATCCCTCGGCGATTGCAGGCATATCTGTAATTTTATTTTTGGTCGTTGTTGCCATCTATACAATGATTACCATTCCATACAATGAAGCCATTACATTATGGCGATGTGGGGAAGAGGTTTGGTATCAGAACCCGAAATTTGCACAGCCGGCATGGATAAATTATTTTTCAACCAAAAAATATGCCGAGTCTTTTGCTGTCAGCACAGCAGATGACGAAATGCAGAAAACAATTATCCCCGGCGAAGGAGGCGTTTCTACTATCGAGATGATTCATGAATTTGAATTTTCATCTGATGTGTATCCACAAGATTTGATTTTGTATTTTGATTCAGCCTTCCAAGCAAAACAGCCGTTTGTCTCAATTGAATTAATCACGCCGGATGAACGAACAGTTCGGATTGCAAACTTTGTTTTAACTGGTTCAGATTACACCTACCGCTTCTCTCAAGATGACAAACTGCGTACTAAGCTTCGCACTGAGGATGTGATTTCGGCATTGTTTTCTGTGCCGGATGGTGAAGTTCCTTTGAAAGGGACTTATAAACTTTTGATAATTGGTTCAGTGTTTGAACCTGAATCAACAATTGATGCTGAATTTGTTTTTCATGGACAAGTTTTTGGTTTAGCAGGCACAGACCATGCTCGCCGTGATTTGACATTGCCATTGTTGTGGGGTGTGCCTGTGGCATTAGCATTTGGATTAATGGCGGCGATTGGCACATCGGTAATGACGATGATTATTGCGGCTATTGGCACATGGTATGGCGGCTGGGTGGATGAATTGATTCAACGCATTACTGAAATTAATTTAGTTCTGCCTTTTTTCGCTTTGCTCATTATGATTGGCACATTTTACTCACGCAGTATTTGGGTGATTTTATCTGCCACAATTTTGTTGAGCATTTTCACTGGCGGAATTTTAGGTTTCCGCGCTGTATTTTTGCAAGTGAAACAATCTATGTATATTGAAGCGGCAAAGGCGTATGGTGCCAGCAACATGCGGATTATTTTCAAATATTTAATTCCGCGCATGATTCCGTTGTTGATTCCCGGTCTTGTGCAATCTGTGCCTGCTTTTGTATTTTTAGAAGCATCTTTAGCAGTAATCGGTTTAGGTGACCCGGTTTTACCCACGTGGGGAAAAATTATTCAAGATGCCAATTCAAATGGCGCGTTATACAAAGGTTATTACTACTGGGTACTCGAACCAGCCGCTTTATTAATTATCACTGGGCTGGCGTTTGCTGTATTAGGTTTTGCTTTAGATAGAATTTTTAATCCAAGATTGAGGGATGCATGAGTGTAGTTAAAACGCAAGAGTTATTGAAGATTGAAAATCTAAATTTACATTTCAAAACAACCAAAGGAGTTGTGCAGGCAGTTGACGGTGTAGATTTTGAACTCGGTACCAATCGTGCGGTTGTAATTCTTGGTGAATCAGGTTGTGGCAAAACTTCTTTGTCCAAAGCATTGCTTCGTATTTTGCCTCGCAATGTTGAAAAATATTCAGGTAATGTTTTTCTTAATGGCGCAGATGTAATGGCATTAGACGATGAAGAATATCGTCAAAACGTGCGTTGGGTCAGTATTTCACTTGTGCCACAAGCAGCGATGAACGCGTTAAATCCAGTTATCAAAGTGGGTGAGCAAGTGGCTGAACCCGCCATGCTTCATTTGGGATTAAGTAAAACCGAAGCATTGAGTATTGTGCAGAAAATGTTTCAGCATGTTGGTGTGCCGTTAGATTTTGTAGAACGTTATCCATTTGAATTAAGCGGTGGAATGCGTCAACGTGTAGCCATTGCAATGGCGTTGGTCACATCACCAAATTTGATTGTCTTAGATGAACCCACTTCGGCTTTAGATTTATTGACTCAAGCCAACATTATGAATGTTCTCAAACGCATCAAACGGGAATTGGGGACATCATTCATTTTGATTACGCATGATATTGCCACTTCCAGCGAATTAGCCGATGAAGTTGCGATTATGTACGCCGGTCAGATTGTGGAAACAGGCGACGCAAAAGATTTTTTTCCCGCACCGCTTCATCCGTACTCACAAATGTTGATGGCAAGTGTGCCTCGTCTTCGTAGTGAATCAGATCCAATATTTATTACAGGTCAGCCGCCTAGTTTGATGAATCCACCCAGTGGATGTAGGTTTGCGGCGCGCTGTCCATTCCGATATGAAAAATGTAGTCAAGAACCGCCTGTTTTTCAAAAAGGAAATCGAAAAGTGAAATGTTGGTTACACCAATGATAGACAAATTATTTTCATTTGCTTGGTTGTTTATGGTAATTACTTCATGGGGTTCATTTGGCTATGCTTCTTGGCATTGGCTTGACCATGGTAGTTCTCGTTCTTTCGGATTTGCTTTGTTTTGGTTGGTCATCAACTTATTTTTAATTTATTTTGGTTCTAAATTTGCTAAAAAATCTAACTGAGGAAAATTATGAGCACGCCAGCACTTTATGATGCATTAGCTTTATTCAAAGATATTCACAAAGTTGTCCTTGAATTTGGAGAAGGATTAACTGAAGACCAATTACGCTGGAGACCCAGAGGATATAGCACATCTATTGGGTTTCACCTTTGGCATTTGGCACGCGAAACAGATTATTTACGCGCCATAATTTTGGAGCGTAATCCGCAACTTGGAACAGACTTTGGTGACTCCACTGAAATTTGGGCGAAAGAAAATCTTGCTAAAAAATGGGGCTTTCCGACTGAATTAAATGCTACGGTTGGCACAGGGTTGAGTGACGAAGTCGCTTCTGTTTTGCCAATTCCACCCAAAGATGAATTGATAGATTATCTCAAACGTTCGTATAACGCATTGCAAGAATTCGTGAAATTGTTGGATGAAAAATATCCAAACTTTGAGAATGTAGATGAAGATATGCAAAAACGATTACAAAATATCCGTTTGAATT
>DQGV01000317.1 GCA_003524705.1 Anaerolineae bacterium
TCACCATAAGAATTGACAATATCATTAGACCAATCACATTCTTCGTTTGCAGTAGAAGATGTATCTAACCACGCAAATTTTGTAGCACTTTCGTTGCCACTGCCGGGCTCACTAACCACACCCGATTGTGAAAATGGACTTGTATATTGTCTGCCATTTTGTGCGGCTTGAATTAATGGCATGGCTAAATTGACTGGGCGAATTCCATTCAAGAAACCACCGATTGGAATACAACTATCGTTTCTATCAATTGTGCCATCACCATTTGTATCTTGCACCACGCGGCAATCTGAAATATCGGCATCTTTGCTAGAGGCGGCGATGGTTGGCACGCCGATTATGTTTCCATTGTTATCTGCGGCAAGCCCACCTGAGTTACCACCTGAAATAGTCGCATCAGTCTTAATCCAAGCTCGGTCGCCAATTTGGTCTTCAGAAGAAAAGCCTGAAACAGTTCCGAGTGTGAAGGTGATAGTATTACCACCAATGCTTGGGAAGCCAAAGATATTCAGGTCATCACCAACATGTACATTATCTGAATTTCCTACGTTTACATAAGGTAAATTCAAACTACTAGGGTCTACTGATGTGCCGTTTACTGTTTCTGTAATTTGAAGTACAGCCAAATCTAAATACCCGTCTACAGCGAGAACGCGTGCAATGTAAGATGGCACGGCAGGTTTATCTTCTTGTACGATGATGGAAATGCCGAGGGCATCCGGCTCATATTCCACGTCACCTTGTGAGGCGGGGCTGGCAACATGTGCATTGGTGAGAATCAAGCCAGTCGGACTAATAATCGTTCCCGAACCAACATAACCGGGAATCAATTCGCCATTTTGATTGAATAACCCTAAAATTTGTACGGTGGCTGAAATTAATTTTGCGCGATTTGAAGAGGAAAGGCTATCTGATTGTGTGACTGGAGAATCTGAAGGTTGCGTAACCACTGGCTCAACTGCTGGTGCACCACCGCCGTAACATGCTAGTGCTGTAATCACAAGAATGGATATAAAAATCCCAAAATGTTTAAGAGAGTTTAGTTTCATGTGTACCTCTTTAGAAATTAATAGACCTGAGGAACAGAAGGAAACCATTCAAGTCGGCATCGTAATTATTTTCATCTGCTTGATAGCTAACAACAAAGGCTTGACCATTTTCTACAAAAATATAATCAATACCACGCACCACTTTTGGAAGTTCACTGTGAGTAAGGTCTGGGTTTGATTCAACAAATACATACTCTAACTCATAAGCAGTGCGTCCATACACTTGCACTTCTTGTTGGTTTAAGACGCGAAATGCTAATAAATCTTGTGCATGATTTAAGGCGACAATACTGGCGACTTCTAATGCTGGTACATCTTCGGCTATGGTTAATTTGCTGATGGAATATGTGGTACCAAAACCTGTCGAATTAATATCAATGGCGCGGAATAATTCATTACCGTTTGGTTCAGTGTGTAGCCAGCCTTTTGGTGCTTCGGCTGTAACACCTTCAGCACTGAACGGTAAACTTGCATTTTCAATACTAGTCTTATAAAACCAACCAATGACAAGCGCAATCATGGTCACAACAATGACAGCGATTTCAGCATAGCGATCACCTAGTGAAACTTGTTTTGTATGCATAATTTCCTCCTACGCCTGTGTTTGCAAATGTTTGATATTGCGACGTACCAACCAAAGCAACAAACCAGTGGTTAGCAAAGCAACCAAAGTTGCCAACACCAAACCAAGCCAAGCATTATTGCTGGCGCCACTCAATGTAACAGTGGGGCGAATCACAATACCTTGTAACCAATTGAAGAGACCATTAAACACAGCCGCTAAAGTGATTCCTAAAGGCATCCACCAAATAGGTTCAGACTCAAATTTTGCACGCCCGAGGAAGTAGCCTGTAATGCCAGAGAATGTTGCTTGTGCTAAAGCGACCACTGCCATGCGGATGACTCCTGCGCCTAAATCTACGCCTCCATTCGCGACTACAAACTGGATATTTAAAACTGTGGCATATCCTAAGCCTGCGGCAGTTGCGTAGATAACACCATCGGTTGGCTCATCAAATTCATCCGTGTGATAAATGCTATAACGTACTGCGGCATACTTCAAAAATTCTTGCGTGAAACCAACCACTAAAATTCCACCAAGAATTGTCGCTACTGTGCTGGTATGAATCCAATGTGAAACGCGGAAGAGACTTTCCGCCACTGGAATGCCAATCGCCGCCGCGAGTAATGCTCCTAAACCGAAAATAGCTAACACATATCCTTTGGGTTCTGGTTCGGCACGGTCTTGCAAATTAAAGAAAACCAACCAAATGCCCGCAGGAATAATGGCTAACAATACACCTGCCAGTAAAAGTGTAGCGGGTGTGAAAACTGGTTGTAGAGCATTGTCTAAAGCATAGACGACGACCACGAAAATCACCATACTGAGAATAAGTAAAAGTTCATCCCGCCAAAAATGCTTACGTTCGTGCAATCTTGCTTCGCTTTCAGACATAAGACCTTCCTTTTTTGTTATTGTTTTATTCTAAACCTAAAACGATTTCAAAGCCGTATCCAAATCTTTATACACTTCTAAAAATTGCTTCAAGCCGACAACTTCCAATACTTGCTCCACAGCAGGTTGCGGATTTAACAACTTAACATGGTCTTTCGCCGAAGTATCTTGTTTTGGATTCAACGAACGAAACACAGGTCTGCCGCCATCTTTGGTTTGAGTCATTTGCCCAGAAAAAATTCTAGCAATGGTATGCAACGCCATTAATCCTGCACTGCTGACGTAAGGAACTTTTTCAAGGTCAAGTAATAAATGACGTGCACCATCGTTGTAGGCTTCTTGGGCTTTATCAATCACACTTGTGTAATTCGATGCGTCAATATCACCCATCAAGTGCATAATTGTTACTTGCTCTTGTTTAGAAAATGTAATTTGCATTTTAAGTCCTTTTACCACGAAGTGCCACAAAGGGTCACGAAGTTTTTTTTCTTTGTGGTGAAAAAAATTATCTAAAATTAAATTCTTCAAAATGAATATTACCTGCTGGCACGCCTGCTTCTAAAAACTGTTGTTCAAAAGCTTGAATCATCGGAAATGGTCCGCACATGTAAACATGATGCTGTTTCAAATTGCCACCTGCGTTTTTGACAATTTCATCTACTTTCAACGAACCATGAATAGATGAAAAACGAATCTTCGATTTGAGATTCGGATGTGCTTTGGCAATCGCATTAATTTCATCGGCAAACACCGCTTCTTCTGGATGCCGAACTGTGTAATAAAAGTGGACATCGTGCTTAAGTTCATCAGTTTTCAAATCTCGTAAGAACGAAAGAAATGGCGTAATGCCGATTCCGCCTGCCACCCAAATTTGCTTTTCACCACCAAATTTGTAATTGAAAAGTCCATACGCGCCTTCAATGATGGCATCCGAACCCTCTTTCAGGTTATCAAAAAGATGACGCGTGTAATCGCCTGATGCCTTAATCGTGAGGCGAATCACGCCTTCATGTGGCGCACTTGAAATTGTAAATGGATGCGATTCGCTCAAAATCTTATCGCCTGAAAATCTGACAAACATAAATTGACCAGCATGAACATGTTTAATCGGCTCCCCTTTGGCGCGTAAGGTCACTTCGGTCGTTGAACCATTCGGATGTTTCACTGCTTCGACTGTATAAGGAACATATTTCTTGAAAAACCTTCCAAATACTTCGGTATAAAGATATGAACCAATGCCGAGAAATACAAAAATTTGATTCCAGTTAATCGCAGGCGTAGAAGGCGCATTGACCGTAATGGAATGTACATATCCTAAAATGAAAAAGATACCAATAAAGCCATGTAACCTTTTCCAACCTTCATACGTTTGCCCAGTTAATTTACTTAAGAAAGGAATACGTGGAGCAAGCGTCGGCAAGATGATGGCTACAAGCCCTAAAAAGGCAGTAATGCCTAAATAATTTCCAAGCCCAAAACCAGGGATATTAATCGGCACAATGAAAATATGCACAAACAATAACAAAAATGCAGAAGTTGAAGTGCGACGATGAGTCTGATACATTTTATCTAAGCCACCAAAGAATGGCTCTGCCCAACGTGGGCGCGTAGATAAAAACAATGAAAACGACATCAACACAATCATCAACGAACCGATAATCATACCAACGTGATAGCGTGTGTAATTTTCAACATCGGTTGGTTGCGGTGGTAAAAGAATCCAAACCAATATTGTTACAATCACCAATGCAATAAAAATGATGTTGCCGAGGTTGTTTCGTTTCATGTGAGTCACCTATTATAGGTAGAGACACGGCATCGCCGTGTCTCTACGTTAAAAAGAAGCAAGTGCTTTTTGTTTATCGGTAAAAATTTCAAAGAACGTAGAAAAACCAACCATCTCTAGCACATTCAACACTTCCGGGCGTGGATTCAATAATTTAACATTTTTTTGTACGCCACCTTCACGTGTGCGGTCAACCGATTTCAAAGCCGACCAGCCTTGGTCTGTATCGGGTAATTTTTCACCCTTTGAAAGCAACGCCATAAAATGCAACGCCACCAACCCAGCACTAGAAATATAATTTAATTCGCTTAAATCCAATAACATTTTTTTCGAATCACTGTTATAAACTTCCTGCGCTTTCGCAATCAAATCCTGATACGACTGCCCATCCAACTCGCCGCTTACCTTAATAACAGCAACTTCATTTTCTTTAGAAACATCAATGTTCAACATGGCATTCTCCTATCTGTGCTTCAATTATAAACCGGCTTTTCTTTGTAGCCGTGTCAGGCGATGGTCAATTTCACTTAGCCAATGTTTGCGAATGTACTCTGGCAAATCTGCCTTTTCAACTTCATTTCGCGCCGCATTTGCCCACTCTAGCGCACTTTTTGCATCGCGCAATTTATGTTCATAATATTTTGATAATTCAATTTGCGCATACACATGATTTTTCTGCGCCGCCTCTTGCCACAACCTAACAGCCTGATTCAAATCTCCGCGCCGTTTTTGTAAGATAGACAAACGCTTCACCGCTACGGGGAAATCTGATTCAGCCAGCCCCAACTCGAGCCCACGCTCATACAGTCTTGCCGCCTCGTCCCAATGATTCAAATCCTCAAACAATTTTCCCAACGCAATAAAATCTAAACCATGTTCAACACGTCCATTGTATGGGTTATCCAACAATTCACTGACATGACCTAGCAACGCCGCCATTGCGACCACATCCATAGCGTTGTGATAAAACACACCTGCCAATGGACTTGCATCACCCGTTCTCAAATAATCAAAATATAACCATGGAATTTCATAGCCCGGCACTTCATCAGATGAGCGTGTAAAACCTAAAACATGTTCTTCGAGATATTTCAAAGCGCGTGAAGGCAATCTATCTCGCCATAATCTGCGGGCTAATGGAAGTAAATCTATATGAGCATAATTCTTAAACGGAACGGGGATTCTATGTAATGAATAACGCGTGACTAATAATGGTGCATCAAAAGATTTTCCGTTAAATGTCACTAAGCCTTCACAAGGCGCAAGAAAATGAATCAAAGCCTCCAGCATGGCTGGTTCTTCGGCAGGGTCACGCATGAAGAATTGCTTGAGGACAAATTTGCCATCAATGAATCTTGCTACACCTACTAAGAAAGCGTATGTTCCAGTTCCACCACTTACGCCGGAAGTTTCTGTATCTAAAAATGCGAATTTGGTAATGGGTAATTCTAAAATTCTTGGGTCTTTTGTTACTTGAGAAATGATTGAAAGTGGAAAGTGAGAATGTGATGAAACTTTGCCATGCAAATATGTTTCGTCAAAGATTTGTTCGGCGATGAAGGTTTCGCCTAAGGCGTTGGTGACAATGTCTCCCCGAAGGATTGAGTCTATGGATATGGAAGCAGGTTTCCCCGTAGCAGGAGGCGAGATTGTATTCGCCGTCTTTACGCCCAGTGACTTTAATTTATCTGCAAGAGATGCCATGCAGAATATTTTATCGCATCATCCTAAATACAAAATAAAAGCCGCCGAAAACGGCGGCTTGAGCAGTGTTTTACCAAATCTTAATTTGTGGCATCGCATCTATATATTTTTCGCTGATGGGTTTGGCGATGATGAACAACCTGCCCCAACTGAGGTCGCCATCTTTTTCGATG
>DQGV01000176.1 GCA_003524705.1 Anaerolineae bacterium
TGTTTATATTACGATATTAAATTATGCACTGCGCCATGTATTGGAGCAATTTCTCAATCAGGTTATCGTCAAATGATTTCTGATTTAATGGATTTTCTAAGTGGGCACAGCGAACATATAGTTACACGTATCCAAAACGATATGCAAAAAGCATCCGAAGAAATGCGTTTTGAAAAAGCCGCTGCTCTACGTGATCAACTCAAAGCCATTCAATCTGTTATTGAAAGACAAAAAATCGTCTTCGGTTCAGATTATAAAGATTCAGACGTCATCGCCATGGCACGTGAAGATGGCGAAGCGTGTGTGCAAATCTTCTTCATTCGTGGTGGAAAGTTAATTGGGCGTGAATATTTTATTTTGGAAGGCACAGAAGATACGGCTGATAAAGAAGTTGTGTCAGAATTCGTTAAACAGTTTTATACCGAAGCCGCGAATATCCCTGAGCAAGTGATGCTTCCGCAAGAAATTGAAGAACGAATTATTATTTCGCAATGGTTAAGGTCAAAACGTGGTGGCAAAAAAGTTGAGTTGATGGTGCCGAATGAAGGTCAGCCGCAGGAATTGGTCAAGATGGCGGCTGAGAATGCATCTGAAACATTGAAATCTTTACGCGCGCAATGGCAAGCCGATGCTCATAAACAAGAACAAGCATTGAGTGATTTGCAAACAGCATTAAAGTTATCTGCTCCACCGAATCGAATTGAATGTTATGACGTCAGTCACACACAAGGCGTGGCAACTGTTGGCGCGATGGTTGTGTTTGAACAAGGCGTGCCAGCAAAAAGATTGTATCGGAAATTTAATATCGAATCCACAAGCATTGGTGCGCCTGATGATTTTGCTTCGATGGAAGAAATGCTCACACGTCGTTTCAGGCGTTGGAAAGGCTCGCAGGAAACAGAAGCAGAAGTCGGGTCAAAAAAAGATGAAGCGTTTTCTTTCCTCCCAGATTTAATTATCATTGATGGCGGTAAAGGTCAATTGAGTCGCGTTGTCAAAGTGATGGAACAATTTGAGTTGCTTGATAAAGTTCCAGTGGTGGGTTTGGCGAAACAAGAAGAAGAAATTTTCTTTCCACATAATAGCAACCCATTGCTTTTGCCGCGACATTCGCAAGGACTTTATCTCGTACAACGGATTCGTGATGAGGCACATCGCTTCGGGATCACAGCGCATCGCAACAAACGCTCGAAACTGGGTCTTGCATCTCAACTGGATTCTATTCCTGAAATTGGTCCCACCCGCCGAAAAGCACTTTTGAAACATTTTGGTTCTATTGATAAAATAAAAGAAGCCAGTATTGAAGAACTGGCAAGCGTAAAAGGCATGAACGAAAATGCCGCAAAAAATGTAAAGGCGAATTTGGAATGAAAGAAGTTTGGGTCGTTGACGATGATGAAGAGATGGCAAAAGCCGTTAGTTTGATGTTGCAATTGCTCGATTACACTGCAAAACATTTTTTGAATCCACGCCCAGCCGCTCAGGCGTTATTGGCTGGCAAAAAACCTGATTTGTTAATTCTCGACATCAACATGCCTGAAGTAACAGGCTTAGATATGCTAGAATTTCTACGCCGCAGAGATGAATGGAAAAACCTGCCCATTATTATGCTTTCATCTGAAGCGGCAGATGTGATGGTAGAAAAAGCCATGCAACTCGGTGCAGATGCGTATGTGATAAAACCTGTCCTCATTGAGGAATTAGAAAAGGCAATGTCGCAAGCATTTTACAGGAATATAAAGAGATAAATAAACCGTCCCACAGAACGCTATAAAAAGTGAGAAGAAATGGCAAGCAAAAATAAAAAACCAATTCAAAACAAACTTGAAAAAAGCGAAGCAGAAACACGGAAAAAGATTGCAGATTATGTGTTCGCATTTTTAGCGATTATCCTTATTATTTCTATGGTGCTGTCTGCCTTTGTAACGTATTAGCACCTCCAAATGATATAATCTCGTCCGCGCGGCTCACGTTTGCCGCGTTTTATTGTGCAAATTTTGTACGGGCGAGGTCTACTCGCCTTTATATAATGAGGAATCATGTTAGATACTTTACAAACCGTTGAAGATAAATATGAAAAGTTAAATCAAGAATTGCTCGAAGTAGGCAATGACTATAAACGCGCGGGCGACATCAACAAAGAGTTGGTCAGTTTAGAACCATTGATTAAGAAAGCACGTGAATATCGTCAGGCAATGAAAAGCCTCGACGAAGCCAGAACCATTCTCTCGTCCGAAAATGATGCGGAATTAATATCACTTGCAAAAGCAGATATTGATGAACTAACGCCGAAAATCGAAATCCTTGAAAAAGAAATCAAAGGTTTATTAGTGCCTAAAGACCCGCGTGACGATAAAAACGTCATCTTTGAAATTCGCGCAGGTACAGGCGGTGACGAAGCCGCTATCTTCGCCGCAGATTTGTTCCGCATGTATATTCGTTACGCCGAAGATAGAAAATGGAAAACTGAAATCATGTCTGAAAACGCCATTGGCGTAGGCGGATACAAAGAAGTTATTTTTGAAGTAAAAGGCAAAGGTGCGTTTTCGCGTTTGAAATATGAATCAGGTGTGCATCGTGTGCAACGTGTGCCCGCTACCGAAGCACAAGGTCGCATTCATACATCTACTGCCACTGTAGCTGTGCTAGCCGAAGTGGATGATGTTGAAATTGAAATTCCAGATAGCGATATTGAGATTGAAGTATTTCGTTCATCGGGTGCAGGCGGGCAGAACGTGCAAAAAAATTCTACCGCGGTGCGGTTGTATCATAAACCAACTGGCATGGTAGTTGTCTGTCAAGATGAACGCTCACAATTACAAAATCGTTTGCGTGCCTTAAGTATTTTGCGCGCACGCTTATATGATTTAGCAGAACAAAAAAGACGTGATGAGTTAGAAGCCGACCGTCGCTCACAAGTTGGCACGGGTGAACGCTCTGAAAAAATTCGCACATATAATTATCCACAAAATCGCGTCACTGACCATCGCATTGGCGTATCCAGTTACAATTTACCCGCCGTGATGGATGGCGATATTGACCAATTCATTGATGAATTAACCACGCGCGATGAAGCGGGCAAACTTGCATCTGCTGGTGTGGCAGATGATGATGAATAAAAAACAGTAAACATTTACATGAAAAGATTTGAAGTTCCAATTCGTGTCCTTTTCATTGTATTGGTAGCATTCATTGCTTGGTCACTTCGTGCGCGTGCAGTTGAAAAACTTGGCATTGATTTTGATGAAGATGATTATTTACGCGCTGGACAAGAATACACGCATCTGATTCGGACTTCAAATTGGTCTGGCTTCTTAGACACAAACTACCGCCCCGAACATCCCCCGCTCGCAAAAATTATCATTGGCTTGAGTCTTTTATCTACCCCTGAAAAAGATTTGATTTCCGATGCACCCACTACAGCCGAGCCAAATAAATTTATTCCAAATGAACTTATCCAACCTGCACGAAGGACAAATGCAATCTTAGGTTGGTTAACTGTTCTTCTGCTTGCAATTGTCAATCCGCTGGCAGGATTAATGCTAGCAACGCATACCTTCACAATTAAATATGTTTCACAAGTAATGCTAGAAGCATTGCCCGCACTAACAAGTTTTATTACTGTTTTAGCCTATTTGCAATTCAAGAAAAAAGAAAAAACAAATTGGCTAATTACATCAGGAATATTTTTAGGGTTAACTGCCGCTTCTAAATATTTGTATTGTGTTGTCGGCATTGCGATTCTGATAGATTGGTTTCTTGAGGCAAAATCCAAAGAGCAGATTAAACCGTTTCTTCGTCAAGCGTTGATGTGGGGATTCATCGCATTTGCAATTTTCTTCATCGCAAATCCATATTTATGGACAAATCCAATTGGACGTTTGCAAGAATCCGTTTTTTATCACGCACAATACTCATCTAGCGCAGAAGAAGTAAACCAAGCAGGTTATCCTTTTTGGCAACCGTTCAATTGGTTATTCTTCACTCCGTCAGTTTGGCACAGAGACGTTTTCTTATTGGCACCTGATATTTGGATTACCTTCTTAGCCGTTTTGGGTTTGAGAAATTTATGGAAACGTGAACGCGTTTATGTTTTATGGATGGGCGTCGCGTTGCTTTTCTTGTTATTCTGGCAAACCAAATGGCCCCAATACATCATCATCTTCACAGTTCCGCTTTCGCTTTCTGCGGCTGAGGGAATTTCAACGCTGTGGAATCAGTTGCTTGAATGGTGGAAAAATCGTCAGGTTCAGCAAACAGCTATCAACAAGAATGAAGCGCGTAGAGCGATTCCGTGGTTAGTGCCAGGTCTAATCGCTTTTATCATCTTTACAATTTTCCCATTGATATTTCAATTTATCGTTTCAATGACTGATTTCAACAGCGCATCGATTCGAGATGGATTTCAAGGCGGCATTTGGCGTGCATTTTGGGAAGGTATCACTGGACAAATTCCAATTTCAGAGTGGGATGGTTCGCGTGCTAACAAAGTTCGATTTACTGGACTAACTACTTATCCTTATGTGTTTGAAGCGATTGCAACAGGGTTTGGAAGTAGCGATAGCATTTTGTTTTTTAATATTATGTGGGCAATTGTTTCTGTGATTTTACAAAGTGGGCTTGGATTGGGTGTGGCATTATTACTACAACAACGCGGAGTAAAACTTACAAAATTTTGGCAAGCATTATTTATTTTGCCGTGGGCAATTCCTGAAATGATTGG
>DQGV01000168.1:0-1569 GCA_003524705.1 Anaerolineae bacterium
TCCTCTTGTGCATAGACGGTAAGTTAGGTCAAAAATTTACCTCATGTAAAAATAGAATGCATTTTTAATAAAGGGTATAATATGAGAAATTAAAATTGGTGTTCTTCAGGGAAACCTTGAAACCTTATGGCAAAAATCATAATTGTGGATGATGACGAAAAAGTCACAACTTTGTTAGGGCGTTTTCTGGCGGCAAGCGGCTATCAAGTCACTACAGTTAATGATAGTTCGAAAGCAATGCAAGCGGCGAATACCATCCGTCCGGATTTGATTATCCTTGACATTATGATGCCATACCCAGATGGGTTTACCCTCTGTAAAATGTTACGTGACGAACCAAAGTTTGCCAAAACGCCAATATTAATCATCACAGCTTTAGATAATAGCAACAGTAAGGCAACTACCTTTGGTGCAAATGATTATCTTGCCAAACCGTTCAATTTAGATGAGTTAGCATATAAAATAGAGACCCTGCTTAAGAAATAATAATTTTCAATTGGAGACCCCTATGGCAAAAATTCTGATTGTTGATGACGACTTGGAGACAACTGTATTGCTTGAAAGTATTCTAAAAACAAGCAAGCATGAGCCGTTTTCTATAACGGAAAGTCCAAACGCCATTAAAGCCATAGAAATTTTTGAACCGGATTTGATTTTGCTAGATATCATGATGTCACAAATCAATGGAGTAGCATTATGCAAATTGATAAAATCTGACCCAAAAACGACCAATATTCCTGTGGTTATGGTTTCAGCATTAAGTGATGATGGTACGAAACGTGATTCTTTCAATGCAGGCGCAGATGAGTTCGTGGTTAAGCCGATTGTCCCTAAGACTTTTTTGACACTGATTAACTCAGTTCTCGATAGGAATTAACAATCTACTTGCAATTTGGCTTATACTCCTTGCATGAATTATGTTTTGAAGTATCATTAACTTAAATTTATTCTCAGGTGTGCACATGGCAAAAATATTAATGGTAGACGATGACAAATTAGTCACCGACTTGTTAGAAAAACTTTTGAAAGCTGACGGTTACAACACTGTTACAGTTAACGATAGCTCTCAAGCCATAGAAGTTGCCCAAAAAGAAATCCCAGATTTAGTTTTATTAGATTTGATGATGCCACAACCAGATGGCTTTCGAGTTTGCCGCATGTTGCGTGAAATTCCGCAATTCAAAAAATTACCTATTATCATCGTCACCGCATTAGATGACAGCGACAGTCGAGCAGTTGCCTTTGGTGCTGGTGCAAACGACTACCTCACCAAACCGTTTCACCCTGATGAACTTTCAGAAAAAATAGTCGCCGCTTTAGAAGAAAGATAAATAAAAACGGACGTTTGAAATGTCCGTTTTTTATAACTATTTCAATGTCCGGATAAATGCCACCAACTGCCAAATTTGTTCTTCGGTTAAAATGCCGCGCCACGCCACCATAGCTGTTCCGGGACTTCCCTCCGAAATTTTCCAAAACAAATATCCATCACTCACTTGTACCTGCAAGGCAGATAAATCTTTCGGTGGTGGATTCAAAGCCGCACCCGCCGGACCATCTCCATGTCCG
>DQGV01000168.1:1814-2167 GCA_003524705.1 Anaerolineae bacterium
CCCGCCGGACCATCTCCATGTCCGCCTGAGCCGTGGCACGTCGCGCAATTCGTCGCAAAAATTTCTGCCCCCGCTACCGCCGCATCTTCACTTAAGGGGTTTATCAAGCTCGAATAACTAGCAGGGACTGTAGCAATCACAATTTCTGAATTAGATGAACTCAACTCAGCACTACACGCCGAAAGTAGAAACAACACACACACACAAGCAAACCAAACTTTCTTCATTTCAAATCTCCAAGTTTTCTTTAATTATAAAGGTAAAATAGAGATATGAAACTTAAACGCTGGCACATCATTTTGATTGTCTTTTTGATGCTTGGAATCATCTTCCGCTTCACTTCTACGCCTGCA
>DQGV01000168.1:2472-2768 GCA_003524705.1 Anaerolineae bacterium
TATGGCCCGGCAACACCATGTTTGCATTTCAAAATGCAGTTGACTTAGGTGTTGACGTTCTTGAAATGGATTTACACATCACCAAAGATAATGTTTTAGTTTTGATTCACGATGAAACCATAGACCGAACCACAAATGGCTCAGGTGAAGTTGAGTTAATGACTTTAGAAGAAATAAAAACTTATGACGCAGGCTATGACTGGTCAAGAGATGAAGGCGCAACTTTCCCATTTCGCGGACAGGGAATCACAATCTCAACTTTAGAAGAAGTCTTTACAGCCTTTCCAGATAAACAC
>DQGV01000432.1 GCA_003524705.1 Anaerolineae bacterium
AATACCTATTGTCGACATTAATATAAAGAAGATATCGAGCAAATTGAAAGCAATTGGATCTGGAAATCTGATTAATTGTAAAAATGTAAAAACTATTAAACTCAGTACTATTAGGTGAACCGTATTTCCACGAGTCCATCCAAGAAAAATCATAATTTTTTCAAAAGTTACAGCTAAAATTGTTGCTATTAACGTTGCTATTAACCCAGTAAATATATAAGGCAGTAAAAACAAAAATAGTTTCATATTCTAAAATGAATTAGTTACTTAAAATTTATTTTATCTTTCTCTTCATTTCTATAATCTGCTCTTCACTCATATCAGGAATATGTTTTACTTCTGTAATCCCCAATGCTTTTCGTTGGGCTTCGCGCCACATTTCTAAGCGAGCACTCACTTGAGATTCATAACCTTCTTGTGACGGCGTATAAAAATATGTGCCTAATAATCTTTTTGGTAAATATTGTTGTGGTGCAAAGTGACCTTCAAACTCATGTGGATACACATAATCTTTTCCTTGACCAGTCGCCGCGGCATCTCGATTGCCATCTTGTAAATGTCTAGGTACAGAAACTTGACCTTCTTCTTCGATTTTTTGCATGGCTTTGAAATATGCGCCCGCTGTATTTGATTTTGGCGCCGTAGCTAAATACAAAGTCGCTTCAACGATTGGATAAATTCCTTCAGGTAAACCAATAAACTCATACGCTTGCATAGCAGATGAAGCAACGACCAATCCCATTGGGTCTGCTAAGCCAATATCTTCACCAGCCAAAATAATTAATCGGCGGATAATAAATTTAGGGTCTTCACCTGCATAAATCATTTTTGCAAGCCAGTATAAAGCCGCATCAGGGTCAGAGCCGCGCACTGATTTGATAAATGCTGAAATCGTATCGTAATGTGCATCGCCATCTTTGTCATATAAAACAGCACGTCGTTGAATTGATTCTTGGGCAACATCTAATGTGATATGAATCACGCCATCTTGATTCGGTTGAGTCGACTCAACGGCTAACTCAAGTGCATTGAGCGCATTTCTGGCATCCCCTGATGAAACTGTTACAAAATGGGAGCGTGCTTCCACGTCAAGAATGATGCTTTTGTTTCCATAGCCACGTTCTTTATCTGCTAAAGCACGGTCAAGCAACAGGCCAGTCTCATCTTGATTCAAATTTCTTAATTGAAACACACGCGAGCGAGAAATGAGCGCTTTGATAACTTCAAAATATGGATTTTCAGTTGTTGCGCCAATTAAAGTAAACGTGCCATTTTCAACATGCGGAAGCAATGCATCTTGTTGAGCCTTATTCCAACGATGCACTTCATCCACAAATAAAATTGTTCTTTCGTTATGTAATCTTCTTCGTTCCAATGCTTCATCAATAACGATTCTTAAATCTGCTTTACCTGCCAAAATTGCAGAGATAGTAACAAAATGACTCTTTGTGGTATTTGCAATGACTTGTGCCAGAGTTGTTTTGCCAGTGCCGGGTGGTCCCCACAAAATAATAGATGAAAAAAGACGATCCGCTTCAATCGCGCGCCTCAACAGTTTTCCTTCGCCGATGATATGTTCTTGCCCGATGTATTCTTCCAACGTGCGCGGACGCATACGCGCCGCAAGTGGCGCTTCACTTTTCATTCGTTCTTGCATAGCATGGTCAAATAAATCGGACATATAAAAATTATAACGTTAGAAAGAATTTATTGCGTTATTAACATCATCATACACTTCAATATACGTTTCAAACCCGCCGAGTTCAAAAACTTCTTTGACCTTTGTTGTTAAGTTAGCTACTTTAATATAAGGTGATTTATATGCACCTGCGCTCATCTTCTTGCGGAGTTCTTCATCATTTGCATCTTGATGAATTTCGCGAAGTTTGTTGAATAAGCCGTGAATGACTCTTAAGCCAGCACTGCTCATGTAGTCTACGCCTTGTAAATCTAAGATGACATATTTTGCGCCATCAGAAATGATTTTTTCGGTTTGGGTTTGGAATGCCTCATAGTTTGATGCGTCAATTTCACCTTTGGCGTGGATGATGGTCACTGGAACTTTTGCATTTTGAACGGTTGAATTAATTTCAAGCATGGTTTATTTCCTTATGCGTTTGGAATTTCTGGTGGTGTATTTTGATGTGAAATGTTGACGATGTAAATGCCTAGAAGCGCAATTGCTCCACCGAGCCATTGAGTAAGAGTTGGAATTTCACCAAGCAAAGGAATGGCGAGGATGGCTGTTAGTATCGGTTGCCCGACCAAAGTGGGCGATACGATAGAAGCGGGTAAATGTCCTAGGGCGTAAGAGATGGCGAGGTATCCAATCATTTGCGAGATGATGGCGGTGGCGAAAAATATCAACCACGTTTGTGATGAATACCCTGTAAGTGGATTTTTTAACACGATGTTGATAATCAAAATAAAAAATGTAGCACTCACACCGACAAACCAAGTATAACGAAACGGGTCTAAGTATTTTCGTCCGCGTTGGGTGATGATTTGATAAAGTGCATAAAAAATTGCGGCAGTACTGGCGAGTGCATCACCGATGTTGATGCTCAAATCTTCTGCAAAGTTTGCCCCGACAACCAATGTTGCACCTGCTAATGATAATAATAAACCAATCCAAAATGTGCCACGTAATTTTTCACGAAAAAAAATGAGTGCAATCAATGCCACCCAAAGAGGTGAAGTATTTCCTAACAAAGTTGCTTTTGCGGCGGTGGTGTATTGAACCGATGTGTTCCAAGTGGCAAAGTCTAAGGCTGTGAATAAACCAGCCAAAAGTGGAAACCAAACCCATTTCATTTGAAGCGGTGGTAATGTTCTTTGGCGTTGAATAAAAAATGGTAAAAACAAAATGGTGGCAATTGAGACTCTATAAAATCCAGTCACGGGACCTGGCGCATCTGCCCAGCGCACGAACATAGCAGAGAGACTTAACGCGGTAATTCCAACAGCAAGTGCAATATAGGGAAAGAATTTTTTTTGTGGCATGAGGCAGAATTGTACCTCATGTTAAAAATATGATTTACATCATCCGCTTCATATTTATTAAGTCGAGGGTGGGTAAAAGTTCACTCAGTGTGCGTATGCTGAAATCAGGTTTGAAGCGGTGCATGTCATCCACTGTAAATGTTGCACGGCGAGTAAGCCAAATGGTTTTCATATCTAATTTTTTTGCACCGTAAATATCTGCCACCAAACTGTCACCAATCATCACGCATTCATTCGGTGTGATATTCCATTGGGCGAGGGCAATTTCAAATGCGCGTACATGCGGTTTACGATAAAAACAAGCGGCAGAGGTTAATACAAAATCAAAATATTCACGAATGCCAAAATTTTGTACCAATTGCTGAACATCTTTATCATCACCTGCGTTTGAAAAAATACCCAAATGATATTGACGTGACTTTAACGAACGCAATGTTTCGATGGTATCTTTTTCTAATTGCCAATTGGTTTGAGTGACGGCATACATCGCATCTAACCCTGACCTGATAACTGATTCAGCAACCTCAGCATATTCTAACTCTTTTAGCAATTCGCGCAAGACGAAATGATATGTGGTTTCGTGAAAATCTTTTTCGCGTTGACTATAGTAATCATTTAATCGTGCGCGAAATTTTTTGGCATCCAGTTGAATATCATATTCACTTAATTTCTTGACTAAGGCTTCATCGGCGCGTAAATAAATTTCCCCCGAGTCATTAATGGCATGCATGAGGGTTCCGCCTAAATCGAAAAGGATGTGTTTAATCGAAGAAGCCATCAGGCGTATTTATATTCTGATGGCTTCTTTTCGTAAAGGGGAATTAAGTGGGATTTTAATTATCGCACTGAAAATG
>DQGV01000436.1 GCA_003524705.1 Anaerolineae bacterium
AAAGCGAATCCTGATGTGTTTGTGATTATGGCTTCTGGTGACCAAGTGTGGGAAGATGGTAAGGTCTATCAACAAATTCCAAACCTGATGAATATTATGGGGCGTATGGAATATGGAAAAATGTTGGCAGGTTGTGCCGCGGCTGTTTCATCTGAAACTGGCAAAATCGGTTATTTAGGTCCATTGATTAACGATGAAACCCGTCGCCTAACTGCTTCTGCTTATCTTGGTGCAAAACATTGTTGGGAACAAGCAGGCAATGACCCCGCCGATTTAGAATTCAAAGTAACTTGGATTGGTTTCTGGTTTAACATCCCCGGTTTCACGCTTGACCCTGTTCAAGTTTCACAAGATTTTTATACCACTGGTTATGATGTCGTCATTTCCGGTATTGATAATTCTGTCAACTTGCCAGAAGCACAAAAATTAACTGCTGAAGGTACACCTGTGCTTGCTGTAGCGTATGACTACATCAATGCTTGTGATGTGGCTCCAGAAGTTTGTTTGGGTGTTCCATATTTCAATTGGGGTCCTGAATATTTGAAAGCCATTCAATCTGCTGCAGAGGGTAGCTGGCAATCTCAATTTATTTGGGTTGGACCCGATTGGGCTGATATCAACAACCCAGATACATCTTCTATCGGTTTTGTGAAAGGTAATGCCTTGAGTGCAGAAGGTGCCGCAATTGTGGATGCACTTGCCGCTGACTTGGCTAGTGGATTGAACTTGTGGACAGGTCCAATTAACTTGCAAGATGGAACACCGTATCTTGCCGACGGGGAAGTTGCTTCTGATCAGCAAGTTTGGTACTTGCCTCAACTGCTCGAAGGCATGGAAGGCTTAAGCGCCGCCGAGTAAGATTTGATTTTTGCTGTAGGGGCTAGGCATGCCTAGCCCCTACTTTTTTATAGGAACTACTATCAATGCATGTTGAACTAAAAAATATCAACAAACATTTTGGGAAAGTTCACGCCAATAAAAATATTAATCTGACGATTCCATCTGGAAGTATTCAAGGAATTTTGGGGGAAAATGGTGCTGGGAAAAGCACCTTGATGAAGGTCCTATCAGGTTTTATTCAAGCCGACCCCGGCAGTGAAATTCTCTTAGATGGTAAACCTGTAAAAATGAACTCGCCTGCCGATGCGATTCAGTATGGAATCGGCATGTTGCATCAAGATCCGTTAGATTTCCCTCCCATGAAAGTTTTGGATAATTTTTTATTAGGCATACCCGGCAGTTTCTTCCCAAACCGAAAAGAAGCCACGCAAGATTTTATTTTACTTACACAAGAATATAGCTTTTTACTTGACCCTGAAAATTATGTAGATGCACTAACTGTGGGGGAACGTCAACAACTTGAAATTATGCGCCTGATTTTTCTTGGCGTACGTTTATTTATTTTAGATGAACCAACAACGGGAATTAGTGCTAGCCAAAAAGAAAAATTATTTTCCACACTCAGAAAATTCCCCGAACAAGCCATGACGGTGATTTTTGTATCACATAAGTTAGAAGATGTAGAAAGTTTATGTGACCGTGTTGCTGTTTTGCGAGCAGGTGAATTAGTTGGTGAAGTTAATCCGCCATATCAAACCAAAAAATTTGTTGAAATGATGTTTGGTAAAGAAGTGACCTTAGGCGAAAAGCAACTTGCTCAAATTGGTGAACCTGTTCTTTCCATGAACAACATTGCTTTAGAAGATGCACGCTTAAAAATAAAAGATATTAATTTTGAAATTCGTGCAGGTGAAGTCGTTGGTTTAGCAGGTATGGAAGGTTCTGGGCAGGATTTATTTATGCGGGCATGTGCAGGCTTAGTCCGCCCTGTAGGGGGCAAGATTCAACTCAAAGGTCAAGATTTAAGCGGAAAGTCATATCATACTTATAAACATGCTGGGGTTAGTTTTCTCCCCGCCGCGAGATTAGAAGAAGCATTAGTGCCTGGTTTAACTTTAACTGACCATTTTATATTAGCCGAGCAACCCAAAGGAATTTTTATTGATAAACCTGCTGGTGAAAAATTAGCAGAAGAAAGAATCAAATCATTCAACATTCGTGGCACGCCATTGAGCAATGTAGAGTCACTTTCGGGCGGAAATCAACAACGTGCAGAATTGGCATTATTACAAGACCCGCTTGATTTAATTTTGTTAGAACATCCCACACGCGGCTTAGATATTGAATCTGTTATTTATATTTGGAGTAAATTGAAAGAAAGATGTAAGCAAAATACGTCTATTATTTTTATTTCATCAGACTTAGAAGAAATTTTGCAATACAGTGATCGTGTTTTGGTTTTCTTCAATGGGAAAATTTCGAATCCGTTAGATGCTAACAAAACAAACGTCAAAGAACTTGGGCAATTAATTGGCGGTAAGGGTTGGGCTGATGAGGAAGGTTCACATGCTTAAGAGCCGTTGGAGCGGATTATTTTTTCAACTTATCGCGTTGGTGCTTTCATTAACCGTCGTTTCATTAATTTTATTATCCATAGGTGCTTCTCCGTTAAATGCATTTAGCAATATGCTAACAGGCTCTGTTGGCTCAACTAGAAAAATTGCCGAAGTTTTGGTTTCATTTGTTCCGTTACTTTTAGTGACAGCAGGATTATTAATTACATTTTCAGCAGGCTTGTGGAACATTGGTGTGGAAGGTCAAATTGTTTTAGGCGCCATTGCGAGCGTTTGGGTCTTTCGCATTTTTATTGATAGTACACTTCCACCATCTTTGATTATTTTTCTTTCATTTCTTGGTGGTATGTTAGGCGGAGCATTATGGGCGGCATTGACTGGTTTATTAAAAACATTTGGTGGCGTGAATGAAATTTTTGGCGGACTTGGTTTAAATTTCGTCGCCAATGCCCTCACTTTATATTTAATTTTTGGAGCATGGAAGCGTGAAGGTGTTGCCTCCATGAGTGGCACAGAACCATTGCCTGATTCATTTTCACTCGCTCAACTTGGTGAATTGCGCATCAGTCCGACAGCATTAATCATCGCAATCCTTGCGATTGTATTTGTGTATTTTATTTTGAATGGTACATATTTTGGCTTGAAATTAAAAGCGGTCGGGAAAAACTTCCGCGCGGCATATTTGCTTGGCATTCCCACTTGGCAATATTCGATGTATTCCTTTTTGATTTGTGGTGCCTTAGCAGGGATTGCTGGCGCGGTACAAGTTGCCGCAGTGTATCACCGCCTCATTCCTTCGATTTCAAGTGGATACGGCTACCTCGGCTTGATGGTTGCCATGCTGATTAATTATCAAGCCATTTGGGCGATTCCAGTGGCATTTTTCTTTGCGGCATTAAACATTGGTAGTATTCAATTGCCAATTGTGATGCAATTAGATTCTTCGCTCTCTGGTGTCTTACAAGGTATTTTGGTTTTGTTTGTTTTATTAGTAGAAGGTTTCCGTCAAAAATTTATTAAGAGGGCATCACAAATATGACTCAAGAAACGCTTCTGATTGGCTTAGCAGGTGTGCTTGCCGCCGCCGCTCCGATTGTGTTCGCTGTACTTGGCGAAACATTATCAGAACGTGCTGGTGTGATTAACTTATCCATGAACGGGACGATTTTATTGTCTGCAATGGGTGGTTTTGCTGTTGCGTACAATACGGATAGTCTTCTGCTTGGATTTTTAGCAGGTATGTTAATCGGCGCATTGGTCGCATTGATTGTTGCTTTTGCAAGTATTACTTTGAATCAATCACAAGTGGCTGTGGGATTTGTGCTTGCATTAACTTGCCGTGACCTTTCATATTTTCTCGGTAGCCCTTATATGAATGTGCCAGGTCCACGTTTGGCATCCATGCCGATTCCTGTCCTAAGTGATATTCCAATTCTTGGTACATTATTGTTTCGTCAAGATGCAATCACATATATAAGTTTTCTCGCTATTATTCTCTGCTGGGTGTGGATTTATCGCACGCGCCCTGGATTGATGTTACAAGGCATCGGCGAAAAACCTGCCGCCGCGTTCATCCGCGGGGCGAACGTCAATTTGATGCGTTATGTTTATACAGTCATCGGTGGTGCATTGATTGGACTAGCAGGTCCAGCATTTTCTTTGGGCGTTCGTGCGGGTTGGATGGGAACAATCTCAGGTTTAGATGGCTTCGGCTGGATCGCATTATCCATTACGATTTTTGGTGGATGGAATCCTGCTCGTGCGGCGTTTGGGGCATATCTCTTCGGGCTTTTGCAATGGCTCGGCTTGGTGTTACAACCCGTATTGACTCAAGTGCCATCACAGGTGTTGCAAGTGGCTCCATTCCCATTGATGATTTTGACATTGTTATTAGTGAACATCGGCAATGCTGAATGGGTGGAAAGAACTTTAGCCGCCATGCCAGAAAGAACCAGAAAATTTTTTGCAAAACTATTACGCGCCATGCGTGCTTCTCCACCCACATCATTAGGTGTTCCGTTTGAGAGGGATTAAAGATTCTTCTTTAAGAGGAAATAATGAATGACGATTTGCGAAAATTATGGAATATACCAATAAACGAGTATAAATCTTTTTTAGAATTAATTGATAAAAATATGGATTTAGAACTATGGGGTTTTGTACAAACTTATTCTAGTGTCAATAAAGATAATCTTCCCTTTATTGTTATTTACGACTCTTTACAGTGTCGTGTCAGGTTTGAATATTATAAACCTGACTTTGGGGCGGTGACGCATGAGTATAGAGAAGTACAAATTTTGTATGGCAGATTACACACAAAGAGTGATAGTAGAAACACTTATAAAGAAAATAAATTTACTAAGTATTGGTATTCAATTTATTCTGATTACATACTTAAGTTTTTAGACGGTATGCCATCTGAAGAAGTAATATATACCACTAAAGACCACTCTCCAATGCTTAAAGAATTTAAGAAATTGCATCCTGTATGGCTACATAATGAAATATGGAATCATTATGGAAAAAGATTCTTTGATTTGTTTGATGTCCGAAATCCTGAGTTATGGGAAAAATATGTTAACTACTGTAATGAAGTCAAATGGCTTCTATATGAAAATAGAAAAAGGCAAGAGAAGATAGAAAAACGTTCTAATCCACATGACTATTTTGTTCCTGACGAATTTTTATAAATTATCACAAACCTATATCTGATAAAATCATGGGGATATGAAAAATTTTGTTGGTTACAAATGTTCGCTTTGTGGCACTGAATATGTACAAGGTCAGGTGACATACACATGCCCACAAGATGGCGGGAATTTAGACATCATCCTCGACTTTGATTCGATCAAGAAAAAATTTCAACCCGAAGATATAACATCTAGAACTGAATCTTCGTTGTGGAGATATTTGCCTTTATTGCCAGTTTCTGAACCACCAAGTGATTCAACTCCGCTTCACGTTGCAGGTTGGACTCCTACTTTTGCTTTAACAAGTTTAGCAGAAAAACTTAACCTCAATCATTTATGGCTCAAGGACGAATCGCGCAATCCCACGGCTTCATTCAAAGACAGAGCCAGTGCAGTGGTTGTAACGCGTGCACATGAAATCAAATCTGAAATTGTGGTCACGGCTTCCACTGGAAATGCAGGCGCAGCATTAGCAGGCATGGCGGCGGCTGTAAATCAAAAGGCAATTATTTTCGCGCCCAAGTCCGCGCCACAAGCCAAAGTTGCACAATTGCTTGTCTTTGGAGCCAAGGTCATTTTGGTGGATGGAAGTTATGACGATGCTTTTGATTTAAGTATTAAAGCCAGCGAAGAATTTGGTTGGTACTGCCGAAATACTGGCTATAATCCGTTTACATTAGAAGGAAAAAAGACTGCCGCCTTTGAAATTTGGGAGTGGTGGATAAAAGCGCATCGAGACTGGCACCAGCATGATAGCCCACTTGATAATCATCCTCCATTGACAATTTTTGTCTCCGTTGGTGATGGCAACATTATTTCTGGAATTCACAAAGGCTTCAAAGATTTGTTTGCCTTAGGTTGGATTCCAAACATACCCAGAATCATTGGCGTGCAAGCAGAAGGCTCATCTGCGATTGCGAATGCTTTTCATGCTGATACTGAAACGATTACACCGGTCTCTGCTAAGACGATTGCAGATAGCATTTCAGTAGACTTACCGCGTGACGGAGTTCGAGCCGTGCGTGCAACAAAAGAAACAAATGGAACGTACATCACTGTAAGTGATGATGAAATTATTCATGCAATTGCAGAGTTAGGCAAAGTTGGCGTCTTTGCTGAACCTGCCGGGGCGACTGCCTATGCTGGCGTTATCAAGTCAACAAGTATGGGCGTGGTGCGAAGCGAAGACCCAATCCTCGTGTTAAATACAGGCAGTGGATTGAAAGATGTGCGTGCGGCAATGCAGGCTGTTCCATCTGCTCCAATAATTGAACCTACTTTAGAAGCGGTGAAAAAATTACTATGAAAAAACAAAGCAATCAACAATGGAGTTATCCTTTTCGTTACACAATGGGTGTTATTCTTTTCGTTGCCGTCGTGGCATTTTTAATTTATGCACGTGAAGCCGTGAAGATGTTAATCATTGCAGGGTTTTCGGCATACTTAATTAGCCCGGCAGTTTTGTTCTTGACTGAAAAAACAAAATTAACGCGCATGGCGGCAGTGAATGTTGTCTATTTTACTGCCATCATTTTTTTCGTGATTGTGCCCATTGGATTAACGCCTGTGTTCTTTGAAGAGATTCAAATTGTAGTAAAAGATTTATTAGATGTAACCACTGAATTAAGCAAAATGCTTTCTAAACCGATTCAATTTGCTGGCATGGAATTTCATTTTGAACAACTTGGCGATAGTATCGGACATTTGCAAGATAACTTCTTAACACCATTACCCGAAGAAGCCTTAGAACTTTTAGAAGCCACCACCATTAACGTTTTATGGTTTTTGATTATTCTCGTGAGTGTGTATCTGTTTATGATGGAATGGCCCCGTATTAAAGATTGGATGGTTAACCTCGCGCCTGCAGATTATCACGACGATATGCTTGAGTTATATAAACGTCTGCGAAACGTGTGGATGGCTTATTTACGCGGGCAAATTGTTTTGATGGTTGTAGTGTGGATTGCTTTTACAATTGCATGGGCAATTATTGGTATTCCGGGTGCAATGGTGTTAGGTATAGCGGCGGGTTTGTTTACTTTAGTGCCAGATGTAGGACCAACGCTTGCGGCTTTACTTGCAATTGCTGTGGCGTTGCTTGAAGGCTCATCTTGGATTCGCTTGTCTGATGTTCCCAGCATAAATAATTTGATAGTGGCAGGGATTGTATTTTTAACTTATGTTGTTCTTATCAATTTAAAAAATGCACTGGTTCGCCCAATTATTATGGGGCGTAGTTTGCATATGAACGAAGGGCTGATTTTTGTCGCTATCTTAATTGCCACCATTCTTGCGGGCATTATGGGTGCATTATTAATTGTGCCAGTCATGGCTTCTGTTTCTGTCATCATGGAGTACTTGCGCCGTAGTATTTTAGGTTTGCCTCCCTTTGCTGATGATGGTGAAAATCAATTCAAAGTGCCAGAAGAAAAAATAAAACGCAAACGCGGACTTCGCCTCAAACGGAAATCTAGTGAATGAAAATAACATATTCCATTGTTGCCCCAATCTACAACGAAATAGATAATCTTCCTGAGTTGTATCGTCGCGTCAAGGAAGTGATGGACGCTTCAAACGAGACGTGGGAACTGATTCTCGTTGATGATGGCTCTACCGACGGTTCGACAGATAAAATCCGCGAACTTGCTCAGCAAGATAAAAAAGTTCGCCCTGTTATCTTTGCCCGCAATTTCGGACATCAAGTAGCCATCACTGCTGGCTGGGATTATGCTCGTGGTGATGCCATTGTCATCATTGATGCTGATTTGCAAGACCCACCTGAAGTGATACTTGAACTCGCAAAAAAATGGAAAGAAGGCTACGAAGTTGTCTATGCCGTCAGAAGCGAACGTGAAGGCGAATCATGGTTTAAGAAAGTAACCGCTTCTCTTTTCTATCGAATCATTTATCGAATCACTGACGTAAAAATTCCAGTAGATACTGGTGACTTTCGTTTGATGGATAGAAAAGTTGTGGATGTTCTCAAACAAATGAAAGAACGCCATCGCTTTCCACGTGGCATGTCTGCTTGGGTTGGATTCAAACAAGTTGGAGTCACATACAAACGAGCCGCACGTGTGGCTGGTGTGACGAAATATCCGTTCAACAAAATGCTTCGGCTGGCATTGAACGCCATCACCAGTTTTTCATACTTTCCATTACAAGTGGCCACATTTTTTGGATTTGTCTCAGCAGGTGTATCAATTCTTGCAATCCCAATCGTCGCAATATTGCGTATTGCTGGCTCTCACTTTTTTGAAGGTCAAACCACAACATTGATATCTGTGTTGTTTCTCGGTGGCGTGCAATTAATTTCGCTGGGTATTCTCGGCGAATACATTGGACGTTTATACGACGAAGCCAAAGGCAGACCGTTGTATATTGTCCGCGAAGCACCTGAAGATACTGAAAGTTAATTCTTCTCACTTTTACAACCTATGAATCTTTCATTTTTAAAAGACCGCGCCTTTCTGCGCGAAGTGCTTACTATCGCGCTTCCTATTTCATTTCAACAACTCATCAATGCCTCCCTGAACATGATAGATGTGTTAATGGTCGGGCAATTGGGTGAAGCCTCCATCGCCGCACTTGGTTTATCCAATCAAGTATTTTTTGTTTTTATACTTTTGTTATTTGGTCTCACCAGCGGCATGGCAATTTTTGTTGCACAGTATTGGGGCAAAGGTGAAATAGACCCAATCCGCAAAGTGCTTGGTATGAGCATTGTGACCACATCTGCAATTGCATTAATTTTTACACTCGCCGCCACACTGTTTCCACATCGTCTGCTGGGATTTTATACTGAAGACCCTGAAGTTATTACAATTGGTTCGCGTTACTTAAAAATCGTTGGGCTTTCCTACATTGCAGTTGCCATTGCCACTTCATACATTGCCACATTACGAAGTATCAAATTAATTAAACTTACAGTCATCGCAACAGTCTGTGCTTTAATTTTCAAAACGATAGTGGGATACACATTGATTTTCGGGCATTTTGGATTT
>DQGV01000166.1:0-2160 GCA_003524705.1 Anaerolineae bacterium
ATTGAGATACCAATTCGGGTGACTATCTGAACCGCCGTTTGAAGCAACAAGTAAATAATTATCGCCATCTGTTCCATAAATCAATGCGGTTCTGCGAAGCACGCCTGATTTCCGTCCACGGGTGGTGAGGAGCAAAGTCAAATGTCCATTCCATTTGTGACCTTTTTTGCCGTCAGTATTTATATAATCTTGAATGTGTTTCGCAACCCAGCCTTTGGGGCTGTCTGTAAGTTGTTTTTTGGATGGCATGAAAATTCCTATTTGCCAAGTGTAACCGATTACCTCGCCAAAGATAAAAACACATCCTCTAAAGTTGCTTCTCCCCTTTCAATCTTCTCGACTTGAATATTTTTCTGACTTAATTGATTCTGCATCGCTTCTTTCTTGACCTTCGAGCTGATGACTCGTAAGTGGTCACCTGCTAAGCCTACACGTTCGACTCTGTTCATTTCATGTAAAACATCTAATCCTCGTTCAAGTGGATGAGCATATACTTCCCACACGTCACCTGTGATAATTTTTTGTTTGAGATTTGTAGGTGTATCCATTGCTAATAATTTTCCGTCACGCATGACAGCAACTCGTTCGCAGTATTCGGCTTCATCCATGTAATGTGTGGTGACTAAAATTGTGACGCCGTTTTCTGCAAGGCTATAAATCAAATCCCAAAAAGCACGGCGAGCCGTAGGGTCAACGCCCGAAGTGGGTTCATCGAGAAATAATAATTTCGGTTCGTGGACTAATGCAATGGCTAAAGATAATCTTTGTCTCCAACCTGTGGAGAGAGACTTCGTCAGCGTATGATGATGCTCATTAAGACCGACCAAGCCTAACGTATGTTTGATGCGTTCTTTGTCATGAATGCCATACACACCTGCATAAAATGTCAAATTTTCAAGCGTGGTTAAGTCATCATAAATCGCAAACTTTTGAGACATATACCCAACGCGCAAACGAATTTCTTCACTTTGTTTTGCAATGTCATAACCAAGCACAGTTGCTTTGCCATCGGATGGTTTGAGCAAACCGAGCAACATACGAATGGTTGTTGTTTTACCCGAACCATTCGGACCAAGATAACCAACAATTTCTCCAGCCTGAACATCAAAGTTGATATGGTCAACGGCGATAAATTCACCGAAGTGGCGTGTTAAATTTTGAACAGAGATAACAGGTTCATTCATCATTAAACTCAGTAAGTAAAATAAATATGTCTTCCAAACTTGGCGGAATGACTCGCAGACTAGTCACTTTTGCATTTTGCGATTCGATTTGTTTTCCTAATCTTGTAATCACATTTTGTGATGTTCCATCTTTTACACGTAAATGCAATTTATCTCCAAATGCGGCAACTTCTTCGATTTCCGCATCTTGCATAGAAATATTTTTTAATTCATGCAATGGCTCACCACGCAATTCAAGGATGCGATCATTAAGTTGCCTGCGTAGATTCGATGGCGTATCTTCAGCAATAATTTTTCCTGATTTCATAAATCCAACGCGATGGCAACGTGAGGCTTCATCCATGTAAGGTGTGGAAATAATTACTGAAACACCTTCTTGACCAGAAACAAGTTTAATAACTAATTGCCAAAAGTCTTGACGTGTAACAGGGTCAACGCCTGTAGTTGGTTCATCAAGTAGTAGCAAACGCGGACGAGTCACCAATGCAGAAGCAAGTCCAAGTTTTTGTTTCATACCACCAGAAAGCTGACCTGCTCGTCTATCTTTGAATTTATCTAAGCCAACAAATTCTAAAATTTCCATTGAACGTGGCAACCATTCGGATGAAGATAATCCGCGAATTTCGGCAAAGAAGCGAATGTTTTCTAAAACTGTTAAATCTTCATATAAAGAAAATCGTTGCGATAAATATCCAATTTGTGAACGTGCGTTTTCAACTTCTTTCAACACATCATATCCACACACATTAATTGAACCTTCAGTTGGCAATAATGCGCCAACCAACATTCGCATGGTTGTAGTTTTGCCTGCGCCATCTGAACCGACGAGTCCATAAATTTCGCCGGCGCGAATATTTAATGTCACATCATCTACTGCATGAACATCGCCGAAATATTTTTTTAATCCGTTGGCTTGAACAAGAGTTTCATTCATAAAAATTTTGCCTATAACTTGGGCGAGGAGACCTCGCCCCTA
>DQGV01000166.1:2353-2590 GCA_003524705.1 Anaerolineae bacterium
TGGGCGAGGAGACCTCGCCCCTACTTAAAGATTACGTCGGCAGGCATACCGATTTTTAATTTGCTATCTACATTTTCAACGCTTAATTTGATTGCATAAAATGTTGCACTACGACCTTCCACAGTTTGCACATTGCGTGGTGTAAATTCGGCTTGGTTTGAAATCCAAATCACAGTCGCGTTAAAAGTTTCATCAGGAAAAGAATCAACCCGATATGGGCGACCTGCTGCTCGGCGC
>DQGV01000324.1 GCA_003524705.1 Anaerolineae bacterium
GCATGAAATCATTCCCATCAACCCGCTCACATTTTATTGGAAAGAAGGCATGTCATTAGATTTTTCCCCAGCCGATTATTATTTTGAATGGAATTCTTATCAAGAATCCATGTGGCATAAAGACCGTTGGTTAAGGTTACTCAAAGACCCAAAGCGGATTTTAGAAACAGCAAAAACAACCGTCAACGTAGTTTTTATAAAAGGTTCGGCTCTATTCAAGCCGATTGTTAATCACCTCAAGCGTTCCTCTGGCGCAAAAGATATAGAAGACCTCGCCTGGGACTTGAACAGCATTGTCAGAAAAAATATCAAAGTGAAATTTATCTTCGCTGATACTGACCCTGGTTATCAATTATTGATAGAAGGTGCAGGCAAAACTGTAGATAAATTAGTAAGAGAAAAGAAGATAGAAATTGAATTCATTCCCAAAGCCAATCACAATTTTTCTTCTCAACTTGGTCGCATGCAGTTGCTAAAAAAGATTGGTGAACATTTTTCTTTATATAAAAATTAGCAGTTGACTACTTGCTAAAAGCCAACTGCTAATCGTTAAGTGCTAATTACAACACAGACCTATCAGGCGGTTCAAGCAATGTAGCCAATTGCTTTGCACCTTCATCATCCGTAATTGCAAGCACCTCATCATATTCTTCTAGTGCCAGCGTGCCGCGTGGCAAAACAATTTCACCATGCCGAATAATCGCCGCAATCACACATTGTTCTGGTAAACCTAAATCTTTAATTTGCTTCCCAATCGCTTGAGCGCCCTTTGGCACTTTTTCTTCCACCAATGAATATTTTCCACGACGCAACTTAAGCAATGTCATCATATCACCGAGTGACATTTCCTCTTGAATCAAATGCGCCATCACATCAGCTTGATTAATCGTTTCATCTACATGGAAATTTTTATCAAATAACCAAGCATTACGCGGGTTATTAATTCTTGCTACAGTCCTTTTTACATTAAACATCGTACGAGCTAAATAACATAAAGTTAAATTCGCGGCATCATCATTCGTACAAGCCACCAACACTTGGGCTTTATCCAAACCAGCTTGCTTCAAAACAGTTGGGTCTGTAGCTTGCCCTTCATAAATTACCTCAGTCGGCAATTCATGATGCAAACGCGCCAACAAATCGCGGCGATGTTCTAACAAACGTACTTCATATTTTTGAGCGAGCAATTGCACAGCCAATTCTGAACCCGTGCGCCCGCCACCAGCAATAAATACAAACATCATGATTTCATCTCCTGCAACTTATTGCGCAATGCTTTTGCCCCATCAAATGTTGCACTTACAGTCAGCACATCTCCTTGATGTAAAACCGCTTCGCTCGAAGGTAATTCTGCTCTGCCCGCGCGAGTGAGTGCTACGCTGACGATTTCTCCACACCCTTGCAACAATTGACTCACTTGCATCCCATCCCATTTTTGTGGAATATACATCTCATACATTTCTACTTCGCCATTGCCTGCTGAAAACACAGCCCGAAATGATGCATCACTTAACAATTCTTGCATACGTTCTGCGCCCCACGCCGTAGAACTGACAATTTGTAAACCAAAGGCTTCGAGCATATCACGCATGGCGGGGTCATAATTTCGGACGATGATTTGTTTTACATTCGGATAATGCACCCGAACAGAATGCCCAATGACTGCGTTTAATACATCAGAGTTTGTCACCACGGCAACACCATCCGCATGGCTTGCATCTGCGCGAGACAATGTGTCGGCTGAGAGAGCTTGTCCCACAACGGTGCGCCCTCGAAAGTCAGGATGGAGGCGATTGAACGATTTTTGTTCATTATCTACCACCACCACTTGATGTCCACTTTGAAAGAGGCGGTATGAAAGTTCAGCACCGAATCTTCCACATCCTAAAACAATAAAATTCATTTTTACTCCTTAATGACTTCCGTCATTTTCATGCACATGATATGGCACATTCGTAATCACAATGCCATGTTGAAGTTTTAATTGGTCACGCAAAATGCTGGCAGTATTGGTGTGTAACGTGCCTGTCAATTTATTATCAGAAACAAATTCTGGCACAACAATCGTAATCGTTTCACCGGGCTGGCGTTGTTCAGCAATATCAGAAATATATTTCAACAAAGGTTCAACAAACAAACGATACGGCGAATCCAACATCACCAAACGCGTGCCTTCGCCCCAGGTTTCCCATTTCTTTCTAACTTTTTCTGCATCTTCAGGTTCAATGGTGATATGAACCGCTGTCACATCATCAGACAACATGCGCGCATAACGCAATGCAGAAAGTGTTCCTTGATGCACACCACTGACCGGCATAATAACACGATGACGAATGACTTGCGGTGGAATAACGCCGAAATTCTCAAGTGAAAGTTTGGCGGCGAGTTTTTTGTAATGACTATGAATTAACCAAAGCACAGCCACTATTAAAGGAATCAAAAGCATGACGATATACGCGCCATCTTTGAATTTTGTAATAGCAAACACTACCATCACGACTGCTGTACATAATGCGCCAAACCCATTCAGCAACATTTTAAGTTTCCATGTTGGGTCATAACTCAACGTGGAATAACTACTGGCTGTTTCTGTGTTCGCAGAAAGTTTTCCACTTCGCCACCAGCGCATCGCCATGCCAGATTGTGCAATCGTAAAAGATAAAAACACACCGATAGCATATAACGGAATTAATCTTGTGACGCTCGCTTGAAACAAAATAATCAATACAGCCGATAAAAACGCTAATGCAATGACACCGCGAGAATATACCAAACGGCTTCCGCGATACGTCAATTGACGAGGCATGAAGCCATCTTTCGCCATCAACGCACTCAAACGTGGAAAACCTGCAAAAGCAGTATTTGCCGCCAGCATTAAGATTACGGTTGTACCAAGAATTGCCGCGCCATAAAAAATGTTTTGACCTCCAAATGCAGTTCGCGCAATTTGTGAAAT
Source organism: Anaerolineae bacterium (assembly GCA_003524705.1). The sequence goes on from DQGV01000324.1 coordinate 2,957, forward strand.
CACCGTTTCAAATTCAGAAGGAATGGCTTGAATGTGCGTTGCTAAGAATGAAATCCCCAAGAAAACGGTTAACAAAATCGAAGCCATCCAAGTTAAAGTAATCGCCGCATTTTTACTGCGTGGTTCCTTAAAGGCTGTAATACCGGTTGAAATTGCTTCTATCCCGGTCAATGCCGCAGTACCACTGGAAAAGGCATGCAAAATCAAAAACGGTGTGATGATAGCAACCGTATCATGCAGGTGAATCATTTCAGGCGGGTTGGTGACTGTACCTAACGAGCCAGTAAAATATTTGAAGATACCCACTCCAAGTGTAATGAACATCATAAAAATAAAGAAAAAGTTTGGAATAATAATCGTCGCGCCAGTTTCTCTTAAACCACGCAAATTCAAAATGGTGATTAAGAAAACAGCCGCCACAGCAACCGCAACGCGATATTCATATACAACCGGAAATGCCGAAGCGATTTGAGCCACACCAGAAGATATGGATACGGAAACAACCAAGACATAATCCATCAGAAGCGATGATGCCGCAATTAAAGCAGGGAATTCTCCTAAATTATCTTTCGCTACAATGTATCCACCACCACCTTGTGGATACGCAAAAATTACTTGACGATATGATGCCGCCACAATAACTAGCAACACACCAATCGCAATGGAAATTGGAAACACATATTGAAAACCCTGCATCCCAGCAATTGCAAGAATGACAAGAATTTCTTGGGTGGCATACGCATTTGATGAAAGCGCGTCAGATGCAAAAACTGCTAAGCCAACTTTTTTTCCAATGGTTTCATGCGCCGCATCTGCTGTGGATAAGGGTCGTCCAATCAGCCATGAGCGAAATGTGCGCCGAGGTTTATAGTCTGTGCTTCTTTCGATAATAGGGGTTTGTTTTTTTTCTTGATTAATCATTCGTACCAACTTAACTAACAGACAAAAATTATGCCCTTCCCGCGGA
>DQGV01000485.1 GCA_003524705.1 Anaerolineae bacterium
GGTGTGGAATTTACGATGGAGCCAACCAACATGGGTCAATCTACTGTAGCAATTCTCAATGATACCTGTGGAAATTTGATACAGATTTATCAAATTACGGAATAAAAATATTAGAAAAGGACTGTGATGTTCACAGTCCTTTTGTTTCGTCAATTTGTTCTTCGCACTGACATATCTAAAATACTGCTGTACTTGCTAACAAGAAGAGAATATTTGGTACTAAACTGACAACGACTGTCACAATGGCAGTGATGGCGGTTGTGAAATTTAACCACGTTTCGTTTTCAACAGTTGGGTCGCCTTCTTTCATATACATATTGACAACGACTCGTAAATAGTAATAAGCAGAGACAACCGATGTAAGCACACCGATAATTGCTAAGCCAACAAAACCACCATCCATTACGGCACGGAAGAGATAGAACTTTCCGACCATGCCTAAGGTTGGTGGGAAGCCGATTAATGAAAGCATGAAGATGGTCATTGCAATGGCGAGGGCAGGATATTTTTTCGCTAAACCAGCATAATCATCTAATTCAAGACCTTTGTTTTCAGCTTTTTCTAAAGCAATGACGACTGCCCACGTCCCAAAGTTTGAAACGGTATAAGCGACTAAATAAAATAATCCAGAAGCAACTGCAACAGGCGCAACTTCTTTAATTCCATACGGCACAAATGCCATGAGGATATAACCTGCTTGTGCAATAGCTGAATATGCTAAGAGACGTTTGATATTGCTTTGTGAAAGTGCTACAAAATTTCCGACAATCATTGTGAGAGCAGAAAGTACCCAGAGAACATTTGTTAAATCTGAGGCGAGGGTGGGGAATGAAATTGTAAACACACGAAACAATGCTACAAAGCCAGCAATCTTTGCGCCGGATGACATGAACGCAGTGACAGGTGTCGGTGCGCCTTGATATACGTCCGGAGTCCACATGTGGAATGGCACAGCGGCAACTTTGAAACCAAACCCGACGAGGAGCAGAGCGGCTCCAATAGACAGAAGCAGGCTGAAATCACCGGAAGAAGCGGCGAAGAAAATATCATTCAACGCGGTTGAACCTGTCGCACCGTAAATCAAAGCGATTCCGTACACAACAAATCCGCTGGCGAATGCGCCGAGCAAAAAGTATTTCACGCCAGATTCTTCTGCTTCGATTCGGCGTGAGATGGCGGATAAAACGTAAAGCGGAATGGAAAGCAATTCGAGCGCGAGGAATACGATGATGAGGTCTGTGGCTTGTGCCATGAGCATCATGCCTGTGAGGCTGAACAGAAGCAATGTGTAATATTCGCCTCTTTCGATGTTCATCCGTTTTGCGTACCCGTAAGCGAGTGCTATCCCAAACAAACCGCTGACGAGTAATAATATGTTGGCGAACGTGGAGAAACCATCTAACGCCACCATGTTATTAAAGCCTGTGCCTGTAATGCCAATTTGTGTAACGGTATACCCTATTGAAACGGCAATCCCTACAGATGCAAGAATGGCTGTGATACTTTTGCGATTCTTTGGAATGAATAAATCAACAAGTAAAAGTACACACGCCCAAACGGTGAGTATGAGATAAGGTAGAAGTGTATAAAAATCTGTGAAGGTAGGTGGTGTAATCATTATTTTTTAACCACAGTTTTTATTACGGTAAACCTAGTAATAATTTATTAACAGCTGGGGCAAGAATGTCGAAAAATGGTTTGGGATATAAACCAATCCAGAACATGAAGATAATCAATGGAACCATGGTGATAATTTCACGCCAGTTGAGGTCTTTGAGTTCGTGATGATGTGTGATTTCACCAGCAGGTCCCATGAACATTCTTTGGAACATATAAAGAATATAAACAGCCGCCATAATCACGCCGAGTGCGGAAATACCTGCATACCATGGGTTACCGATTGCATCCGAACCAAAGGCACCGAGCAAAATGGTGAACTCACCCACAAAGCCATTAAGACCAGGCAACCCCATTGACGATAAAGCAGAGATTAACATGAACACGCCAAAGATGGGAGTAATCTTCCATAACCCACCATAGACTTTAATTTCGCGCGTGTGTGTTTGTTCGTAAATCATACCGATGAGCAAGAACAATGCGCCGGTGCTAATACCGTGATTAATCATTTGCAAAATAGAGCCAGCCACACCTTCTGGATTCAAGGCAAACAAACCAATCATCACAAAGCCTAAGTGACTGACTGAAGAATAAGCAACTAATTTCTTTACATCGGCTTGGGCATACGAAACCCATGCGCCATAAATAATACCGATGGTTGCAAAGAGTGCAATCCATGGAGCGGCTTGGACGGTTGCTTCTGGAAACAATGGAATGTTGAAGCGGATAAATCCATACGTACCCATTTTCAACAACACGCCTGCCAAAATCACAGAGCCGGCAGTTGGGGCTTCGACGTGTGCATCTGGAAGCCATGAATGCACGGGCCACATTGGAACTTTAATCGCAAATGCAATTGTGAAAGCAAGGAATAACCACGTTTGCGTGTTAGCAGAAATCGTACCGTCAGCATATAAGGCGGGTAATTTTTCTATTAACTCAGGTACAGAAAAGGCTGAACCTTGAATTCCTAAATACAAAATGGCAAGCAACATCAAAATAGAACCAGCCATTGTATAGAGGAAGAATTTAATCGCGGCATAGACTCGGCGAGGTCCGCCCCAAATACCGATGATGAAATACATTGGCACTAAAGTAAATTCCCAGAAGATGTAAAACAGGAATAAATCTTGCGCGAGGAATACACCGGTCATACCCACTTCAAGCAATAAGAAAAACGCCATAAAATCTTTAACGCGGTCTTCGATGGCTGTCCATGTGCACAGAATGGAAATAGAGGTTAAGACAGTTGTCATCAACACTAGCAAAATGCTTAATCCATCTACGCCGAGGTAATAATAAATATTAAAGCGTGCGACGTTAATCCATTCGTATTTGGCTTCAAGTTGCAAATTCGGGTTGGTTGAATCAAACATTGAAAAGACCCACAGCGAAATGCCGATGGTAATCAATGATGTTCCCAATGCCACCCAGCGAATAGCGTTTTTCTGCTCGGCATTCAAAAAGAGAATCACCAGCACACCCAATAATGGGAAGAAGGTTAGTAGTGTAAGCGGTTGTAAAATAAATTCCATGTTTCGTCCTCAAATATCTACTTAAAGATTAAGTATCCTAAAATCAAAACCACGCCGAGCAAAACAGAAAGTGCATACGAACGCACAAAACCATTTTGAATTTTTCGTACATTGGCAGAAATCCAATTCGATACATCTGCCCAACTGTTGAAGAATCTATCAATACCTTTTTGGTCAGCATATTTATTCAAAGCAATTTGCCCAATCCAGTTATAACTGCCGACGATAACCGTATCATGCATAAAGTCGTGCCAGAAGCGCCAATCAATTACATC
>DQGV01000444.1 GCA_003524705.1 Anaerolineae bacterium
CCTGTTAGCAAGATACCTAATGTAATTTTTGTTTGTAAACTGAGGTTATTAAATTGACGAATAAATACCACAAAAATTGGTAACACAATTGCCAATACGAGATAAGGTGAATATACGGCTATTTGTGGCACACTAATTCGGCTTGCCCCTAGTACCGAATCGAAAGCGTACATAAGCACACCAAACAACAAAGCAACAGCTACACCAGATGTTGTGTAGTTGGGTGTCATTGCTAAACCAGCAATTGCTAAGAGAACAAAGATTGTTGAAATAGCAATGATTAAACCTAACCCTTGCACCGCAACCATTGCCAAAGATACATTAATAATAAAAACAATGGCAATAATTAACATTGCTAAATTGGTTCGTTCTTGTCGAATTAATGATAAAGCAACCAAGTCAATATAAACAGTAAGCGTGAAAGAAATTGCTGGAAGGTATAGCAACGGCAAATTGTTTGTGAAACCAAAATAAGCAAACATCAATGCAGAAAGAGCAGAAGCAATTAATAGAATGGTGACGATTGCCGAACCATTTTGATTTAATCGTATTTGATTAGTAGACTGAGAAGAAATGTTCATTATTTTCTCGGCTATGTTTTGCCGCCTCCAATCTCAACGGTGACTTGGGTGCCACTAATTTGAGCACCTAACTCGCGGACAGCGGTTCGCAATATGGCTTCAATATCAGCGGTGGCACCAAGTTTGGTTGAAATTTCGCCAATGGCTTGTTCTTTGGCGGCACGTCGTTGACTATCTTCTAGTAAGCGGGCATTCTCTAAGGCTAATGCGGCACGGTCTGAAATGGCTTGCACGAGTGTGATTTCATCTTCTGTCCAGTTGCGGTTGGCTTCACTAGATTCGATGTGAATAATTCCTATTAATTGGTCACGGAATTTGACGGGTACTGCAATTGTAGGCTGAGAGTCTTTTGAAGGCGCACTCAGGACGACCGTCTCGCCAGAGGCGATGGCTTTATCTAATTGAGGGTTGTTCTGAGGTAAAGTCCTCACGATAATGCTTCCATCAGGTTGAAAAGAATATCCTTGTTGGATATCTCTTTGTGAAAATTTGATTGTACGATTCGATATGCCATATTTTGCATCTTCGGCTGTTTGAATATTTTTGATTACGATGGCAATTTGATTTGCGAGCGCGCTCAATGTATCTACATCTTCATCTTTAAAAGCGTTTGGTAATGAACTTTGTACATCTAATGCACCAATAACCGTACTACCATACTTTAACGGCAATGAAATTTCTGAACGAGTTTCAGGTAAATCAGGATTATTAAAGAATACAGCATCTGTACTTGTGTTTAATGCAATACGCGGGCGACCACTTTGTGTAACGTATCCTACAATGCCAATTCCACCAACTTTTAGTTGATGTCTGCGTGCTAACATTTTTTGTCCGCCACGGCTATTGGCGGCGCGAAGGACTGCGTATTCTTCATCTTTATCCAATAAGAAAATGCCGACGTGGTAGTAGTCTAACTTTTTACTGATAATTTGTGTGATACGCCCAAGCACTTCATCTGGTTTTTGTGTGATGCTTGAAACTATTTCTTGTGAAATATCTGAAATGGCTTGTAAGCGCGCGGCACGTTGTTCAGTCTGCTCGGAGACTTGTTGCAATTCTTGAGTTCGTTCGTTGATGCGTTCTTCAAGGTTGGCGGCTAAATCTTCGAGCTTGCGATTTGTATCCTTGATTTCTTCAAGTTGTTCTTTTTCTAGATTTTCTCGAAACACATTAATACCGTACAAAATTGCGCCAGCTACCAATACGATGCCACCTGTACGACCAATGCTATCAGTTGCGGCAATTGGTGTGTTTGAATATAGCGGAACACTAAAGGTTGCAAGTGTTGCCAGCCCTACTAATAAAAGAAAACTTCTTCGAGAAAGCAATACACTGGAGAATATGATGGCTATAAAAACCGTTGAGGATACAGCCGACTCAACTGATGTTGCGGTGCCGTAATAAAGCGTTAAGAAACCTAAGGCTGTATAAGAAAAAGTAAATATATAAGCACCGTATTTATAATATATAGACCTGCTGACCAAATACGATACTAATGTTGCTATTGTTAAAATTCCAAAAATACCAAGGCTACGCGGTCCGTATAAAACTGCTACGAATAGCAAGATTGTTAAAATTAAAGTAAGTATCGAAAGCAATTGCGCTTTACGAAACTCTCTAACATCTGTAATGGATGGGTGAGGGGTGGTCAACTTTTCCCATATTTCGCGGATGCGTGATGTGAGAGATGGTCTTTGATTTGTTGGTGGCAGTTGATTTAACATTGTTTATGCTCCTGCCTTTCCGCGTCCGTTTTCTCGACCTTCAATTGGGTTGTGTCCATTGGAAGGGTCTAGCAATTGGAATGTGACTGAGGCATTGCCTAGTGTTTCTCCAAGTTCTTGCACAGTTTCACGAATGATTAAGTCCATTTGGGTTACAGCACTTAAGCGGGCTGAAATATCCGATACCAATGATTCGCGAGCGGCGCGTTTTTGTGAGTCTTGATATAAACGCGCACTT
>DQGV01000443.1 GCA_003524705.1 Anaerolineae bacterium
TTCATATTTTCCCGAAATATTGTTGATGATTTCCCCTGCACGCTCCAGACCAAAGAAGGTAATCGTAGCGACAATCATTCCACCAGTTAACAATATCCCTAATGTGATTTTTGTCTGTAAACTAAGGTTATTAAATTGACGAATAAATACCGCAAAAATCGGTAACACAATTGCTAACACAATATATGGTGAATACTGAGCTATTTGGGGCACACTAATTCGGTTTGTACCTAAGACCGAATCCAAACCATACATTAGTACGCCAAGTAACAAAGCCATAATTACACCGGGCGTAGTGTAATTAGGAGTCATTGCCAAGCCAGCAATAGCTAAGAGAACAAAGAGTGTTGAAATTGCAACTATTAAACCTAACCCTTGTACTGCAACCATTGCCAAAGATACATTAATAATAAAGACGATGGCAATAATCAACATTGCTAAATTTGTACGCTCTTGCCGAATTAATGATAAGACAACCAAATCAATATAGACAGTTAATGTAAGAGAAACTGCTGGAAGGTATAGTAGTGGCAAATTGTTGGTAAAACCAAAATAAGCAAACATCAATGCAGAAAGAGCAGAGGTAATTAATAGAATGGTAACAATTGCTGAACCATTTTGATTTAATCGTATTTGATTAGTAGATTGAGAAGGAATATTCATGATATTCTCGGCAATTATTTTTTGCCGCCTCCAATCTCAACGGTCACTTGGGTGCCGCTAATTTGAGCACCTAACTCGCGCACAGCGGTTCGCAATATAGCTTCAATATCAGCGGTGGCACCAAGTTTTGTTGAAATTTCTCCAATGGCTTGTTCTTTGGCGGCACGTCGTTGGCTATCTTCTAGCAAACGAGCATTTTCTAAGGCTAATGCGGCACGGTCTGAAATGGCTTGTACGAGTGAAACTTCATCCTCTGTCCAATTACGATTGGTTTCATTTGATTCGATGTGAATGATGCCAATTAATTGGTCACGGAATTTGACGGGGACTGCAATTGTAGGCTGAGAGTCTTTTGAAGGCGCACTCAGGACGACCGTCTCGCCAGAGGCGAGGGCTTTATCTAATTGAGGGTTGTTCTGAGGCAAAGTCGTCATGATGATGCTTCCATCAGGTTGAAAAGAATATCCATGTTGGATATCTCTTTGTGCAAATTTGATTGTGCGATTCGATATGCCGTATTTTGCATCTTCGGCGGTTTGTATGTTTTTGATTACGATAGCGATTTGATTTGCAAGTGCGCTCAATGTATCTACATCTTCATCTTTGAAAGCGTTTGGTAGCGAACTTTGTACATCTAGTGCGCCAATAACTGTGCTACCATACTTTAACGGCAGGGAAATTTCTGAGCGAGTTTCTGGCAAATCAGGATTGTTGAAGAACACTGCATCGGTTGTGGTATCTAATGCAATGCGCGGACGACCACTTTGGGTAACGTAGCCTACAATGCCAATGCCACCAACTTTAAGTTGATGTCTGCGTGCTAACATTTTTTGTCCGCCACGGCTGTTGGCGGCACGAAGCACTGCGTATTCTTCATCTTTATCTAATAAGAAAATGCCAACGTGGTAGTATCCTAACTTTTTGCTGATAATTTGTGTGATGCGCCCTAGCACTTCATCAGGTTTTTGGGTGATGCTTGAAACAATTTCTTGCGAAATATCTGAGATGGCTTGTAAGCGTGAGGCACGTTGTTGAGTCTGTTCTGTAACTTGTTGCAATTCTTGCGTTCTTTCGTTGATACGTTCTTCAAGGTTGGCAGCTAAATCTTCGAGTTTGCGATTTGTGTTTTTAATTTCTTCAATTTGTTCTTTTTCTAGGTTTTCACGGAACACATTAATACCGTACAAAATTGCGCCAGCGACCAATACGATACCGCCTGTACGTCCAATGCTATCTGTTACGGCAAGTGGTGTATTTGAATACAGCGGAACACTAAAAGTGGCAAGTGTTGCTAACCCGACTAACAGAATAAAACTTCTTCGAGAAAGCAATACACTAGAGAATATAACCGCTATAAAAACTGTTGAAGATACTGCCGACTCAACTGATGTTGCGGTTCCATAATACAGTGTTAAGAAACCTATGGCTGTATAAGAAAAAGTAAATATATAAGCACCGAATTTGTAGTATATAGACCTACTGACTAAATACGATGCTAATGTTGCTACTGTTAAAATTCCAAAAATGCCCAGACTACGCGGTCCGTATAAAACTGCTACAAATAGCAAGATAGTTAAAATTAAAGTAAGTATCGAAAGCAATTGTGCTTTACGAAACTCTCTAACATCTGTGATGGATGGGTGAGGGGTGGTTAGCTTATTCCATATTTCGCGGATACGCGATGCGAGAGATGGGTTTTGATTTGTTGGTGGCAGTTGATTTAACATTGTTTATGCGCCTGCCTTTCCGCGTCCATTTTCTCGACCTTCAGTTGGGTTGTGTCCATTTGATGGGTCTAACAATTGGAATGTCACTGAGGCATTGCCGAGTGTTTCACCTAACTCTTGCACAGTTTCACGTATGATTAAGTCCATTTGAGTTACAGCACTTAAACGGGCTGAAATATCAGATACTAATGATTCGCGCGCGGCGCGCTTTTGAGAGTCTTGATATAAACGCGCACTTTCTAAAGCACTGCTTAATTGGTCAGATAATGTAACCGCAAGATTCGTTTCTTCTTGCGTCCACGCTTCTGAAATATCAGACTTTTTCAAGCGAATTGCACCGATAGATTGACCACGTATCTTGATTGGAACACTAATCGTCAGACCATCATTGCCGAGAATTAAGTCACCCGTATCAATTGCTTTTGCAATACTTGGTTCAACCACATCTGACCTTGCTTCTGAAATGCCGGGTGTAGTAGCAATATAGCCAATATTTGGGCGGTTTCTTAAAATCTTAATCCATGCTTCTCGGCTGATTTCACCATAAGCAAGGCGAGAGGCTTCTAACGCTTTTTCTGTATCACTAAATAGATTTGCATTCTGAATAGCAACTGCTAATTGTTCTGCCAAAATTTGTAAGGTGGCAATATCTTCTTCGCTAAAGGCGTTTGGTTCCGTACTTTGTACATCTAACACACCTAGAACTTGACCACCTACAACAAGTGGAAGTGCCATTTCTGAACGTGTAGCAGGCAAGTCTGGATTATTGAAAAAGACCGCATCAGCACCTACATCCAAAGCGATACGTGCTTTTAGGGATTCAGCTACATACCCTACAATACCAGTCTCACCAATTTTTAGTTGGTGACCTCTTTCCAACATGCGCTTTCCACCATCGCTATTGGCGGCAGTTAATACAGCAAATTGACGACGTTCATCTAATAAGAAAATACCAACATGATAATAACCAAAGTTCTCATGAATCAATCGCGTAGTTTGTTGTAATAACTCAGAGAGATTACGATACGATGTGATGGATTTTCCTACATCCGCCACGGCGCGTAATTGTTTCGTACGTTTATCAAGTAATTCTGTTCTTTCTTGAATGCGGTCTTCTTGTAAAGCTCGTTCTTTTTGTAAATCGCTTAAAAGAGATTGTGAACGTGCTTCTGACTTTGTGAACTCTGTTTGCGTTAAACGAATAGCGTTTACAACAAGCACAGCAACCAATAATAAAACTAATGCTCTTGTAATCCACAAAACTAAATTGCCCGGGTCAATTGTAGTGTTTGAAATAGACATGAGGCCACCTAGAATTAGCCAGCCGAAAATGGTGTACAAAACCATAGCAAATATGGTGATATACCAACCAGTTCTCCATGAAAACAGCAGAGATGCCATCGCAATTGCGGTTAGCATAAAGACACGCGCTTCTCCGATTAAACCTGTTTCAGTTAATCCAGAAATCGAAAGACCAATTAATAACCCTATCAACGTCATGGCACGTACGTTATACGTTACAGGTAAAACAGTGATAAACACAACAATAACGTATACAACACAATAGATAACAAAATAAATTACTTCACTGCTGAAATAAGATGAAATTAACGCTACCAAACCGAATGCACACGCAAGCATAAGCGTGGTGCGTAAGAAACTTTCGCGCCAGTCACTTTGCATGGTTGGGGAAGTGGGTGATAAGTTCATCGAATTACGATCTTCCATCTTGCTTTTCAAATTGTGCAGAGCCAATCACAATTTCGGCTTCTTTCAAATCAAATACACGTTGAAGTTCAACTGCCGCTGTACGAGCAACTGATTCAATATCTAGCGTTTCACGAATGCGCGTTGAAATATTCGCAATCATTTGGTCTCGTGCCGCACTTTTTTGCGCCTCTTCTACCAAGCGACTGTTTTCTAACGCCAGTGAAACTTGGTCAGCAATTTTTTCAACCAATGCCTTTTCTCTTTCAGACCAATCGGCTTGATTATTTTTTCTTTTCAATTTGATGTTGCCAATTTTTTGACCATACAATGTCAGCGGGATATGTAAACCTTCGCCATTATCGCTTCTTTTATCACGGGTAAAAATGGGACGTACACCTGCGGGTGTGTACTGAAATGCAGGCATTTGACGAGTGGTGAGTTTTCTCCAAGTTCGTTGTGTTTGAATGGAGGTATTTGCTTCCAATTGGCTGACCAGGCCTCGCGTCTCATTAATGAGGCGGACGTTATCAAATGAAATGGCTGTCAGGTCAGCAAGCGTTTGTAAAATCTCTGCATCTTCAGCACCAAAAGCGCGTGGCTGGTCTGAGTGTAAATCTAAAAGCCCAACCACATTACCACGTACCGCCAAGGGCAAAATCATGCGTGAGCGGGTGAGTGGAAAGTTTTCATCTGATATAAAATTCCTTTGGTCTACATCTAATGTGATAATGACACGGTTTTGTTCAACAGCAGTTGCCAATGGATTTTTTCTATCTACCTCAACACTAAACGCCTGACCAATTAATTCTTTTCCTCTGGCAGAAGCAGAGGCTTGTAAAAATGCTGTTTTCTTTTGGTCATCTAATATAAATAAAGCTGTGTGGTAATAACAAAATCTTTCTGAAATTAACTGCGCCGTTGATTCTAATAATTCAACAATGTTTTGAATTTCAGCAATTGCCCGAGCCGTATTTGTTGAGCTACGCAATTGATTCATTCTGCTTTCGAGCGCTTCCGTACGTTCTATCACTTTTTCTTCTAGGCGGGCGCGTTCCACAGCCAATGCTTTCAATGCGGATTGTGTTTCTTCAATGATGCGTGTAAAAGCGTTTTTGAATTGACCCATTGCGGCAACTAGCACACCGCCGATGACAGCGAAATCAAATATATAGCCTAGCCAATTTAATGGAATTGTTTGTGGTGCTGGTGCGGCTTCGGCTCGAAGTTGATACATTCCAAGCGATTGCAATACAGCAATTGTGGTTAAGAATATGATACTGATTGCAAGCATCACAATGTCAACACGCTTGTCAAATAACAATGCACCAATTACAACGCTGGCTATCAAAAAAGCACTGCCATCTAGCCATGGACCCCATGCCAAAATTGCATTGACTCCAATCAAGAAGGTTGCTAACAAAATAGCATAAGCACGAACTGAATAGGACACACGTAATAGTGTGATGGCTAATAAAACAAGATATAAACCAATAAATAAAACACGGTCACTGGGTGTGGCATTGGGGAATGAGACACTAATTAAAGCAATACCGAGTAAACAGCCGATTCGCAATATCGCTAGGATAAAACTTTCACGCCATTCAGAGACGTTGAAAGGCTTTTGCGCTTCATTATTAACTGGAGAGTTGCTTCTATCTATCATCTTGCTCATCCATTGATATTTCAATTTCTACTTCGGTGGCTTCTAAGCTACGACCTAACTCTCGAACTGCTGTTTGAAGAATATTGTCCATATTTGATGATGACCAAATTTTGGCAATGATTTCGTTGGTGAGTCTTTCTTGTGCCGCCGTGTATTGGCTTTCTTCTACTAAGCGAGCATTTTCTAACGCTAGTGTGGCTTGTGCCACAATGGCTTCCACTAAATTTTTCTGCTCAGGTGTCCATTCAGATGTATTTGCCATGTGAATTTGACCTATCACTTGGTCTCGTAATGAGAGTGGAATTTCAAGTGCGTTTTGGTTTGATGGGTCATTTTCACCCAATTCATACTCTAGCGGTTTTTCAATTGTGAGCGAGTCCCATGCACTTTGTAAATATTGGCGTTGTGTAGCGCGCATTTCTGCCAAACTTTGTTGTGCTTCTTGAAATAAACGCGAGTTTTCAATTGCCGTAGCAATTCCATTTGCCATGTTTTGATACGCATCTACATCTTGAGAGGTAAAAGTATTATCTTTTGTAGAGTGCATATCAATTACGCCGAGTACTGTATCACCAATTAATAAAGGCAATGCCAATTGCGAACGTGTGTAAGGCAAAAGTGGGTTTTCAAGCCGTATCTGATTTACCTCTGTGGCAATTTGTCCAGTTTTCAAGCGTATGGCTTTGGCGATACTGTTTCTACCATCAAGGTCAACACGATGCTTGTTTTCTCTTAATACTTTACCTGCTTCACCACTTGCATAGCGAAGTTCTGCCCATTTTCCTGTAGTATCAATTAAGTAAAATGCAGTGTAATAAAAATTGAATTCATCTTCAATAAATTTTGAGGCACGTAAAAATAGTTGATCGGGGTCAAGAATTTCAATAACATTTCGTCCAATTTCATTGATTTTTCTTAATTGTTGAGTACGCTCTTGTACTCTTGTTTCAAGATTATTGCGTTCTTCTTTTAATGTATTCAACGTGCTATCAATTTGCTTTTGCGCCTCAAAAAACTCTCGTTCTAAACTACGAAAGCCGAGGATAATGACCACCCCGAACATAACCGTTGCTAATGCCACACTAAGCCAATCTTGAAGGTTGGCAGGTGTTGAGAGTGGATTCAACGGAGCTAATCGTCCACTTAACATCAACCACCCAAAAAATGTATACGTTACTACATCAATTGCAATGGCAACAATACCTGCCCGAATTGAAAGCATCATTGTTGAAAAAATAATAAGTGCCAAGAAATAAAATAAACTCACCCCTAATGCGTTATACGTTAGTAAAGTGCTAACCCCCAGCATATAAATACTGAGAAGAAACACAAGCATCCGAATAAAATAAGAAAAGCGAATGATTGTTACAACGAGAGTAAAAAGATAACTGATGATAAAGAATGAATTCAAAACCATGTTGGTGGATGAGATCAGTGCTGGAATTAAGGCTCCCAGCCCAAATATCAACACACCAATTAGCAATGGCAGAGCGAAGCGTTCTCGCCAATTGGTATAAAGTTGCCGAGTCACATCTTGAGGGTCAATCACAGGTTTATCGAAGAGATTATTGTTCATTGTATATCTTTCGCTTCACCATTTTGTGATGGCTTTACTTCAATCTTTGTAAACCTTGCACCGGTTACTCGTGTAATTTCACTGGCAGTTGTCATCAAAATAGATTGAATGTCGGTTGAGCGACGAATCTTACTGGTCACATCATATACTAAACGTTCGCGTTCCGATTGTGCGCGAATTTGTTCAAACAAACGCGCATTCGCAATCACTGCCGCAAGACTTCCACCAAGTGTGCCGAGCATCTCTTCATCATTTTCGGTGTAAGCATCTACTTGTTCGCTCTCTACATTTAATACACCTAACACTTCATTTCGATAAATCAACGGGACTGCCAATTCGGAGCGTGTGTTTGGACTAAATTGAATATAGCGTGGATCTTCACTCACGTCTCTGATTCTTAAGGGACGCTTGTGTGCCGCAACCCAACCTGTGACTCCTCTTCCGACTTCTACGTTTGCTACCATCACATCATCCGCATATCCAACTGAAGCTTTTACTTCTAGCATTTTCTTTTCACGGTCTAACAACATAATCACGACACGGTCACCACCGAGAGTCACTTGTAAGCCTTTCACCGCACTTTCTAATGCTTCTTCTAATGTCGTTCCAGATGCAGCGGTGGATGTAATATGGTGCAACAAACGATGTTGTGATAAATGTTCTTGCGTTTCAGCAAACAATTCTGTGTTTGCAACTGCCACTGCCAATTGGTCAGCTAAGATTTGCAAACTTCGTAAATTATCTTCTGAAAATGAATATGGTTTCGTGCTTTGCACATCTAATGCGCCAAGGATTCTATCGCCGACTCTTAATGGAATAGCGGCTTCCGCACGTGTATCAGGCAATAGGGGATTGGCATAATATGTGGCATCCTTGCCAGTGTCATTCACAATTAAAGGCTCACCACGTCCAGTCACAAAACCGACAATAGATTTAGAGCCGACACCAATTTTATGACCCGCACGTTTCATTTGTACACCGGCTTCACCCGTGGCTTCACGAATCACTGCAAACTCACCGGGCAAATCTAATAAAAATATAGCCGCATGATAAAAATCAAAACGCTCGCGGATTAATCCTACGGCTTTCATCAGCAACTCATCTAAATTTAGCGAACCACTGATGTCACGTGCAATTTCAGCGGCTGTTTCAAGTTGCAATGCCCTTTGGTGACTCTCATCTAACAATGCGGCATTATGAATCACACCGGCAACTTGCCCAGCAAGTGTATTAAAGAACTTCAAGTCATCTTCATTAAAAACATGTTCTCTATCAAGGTCTTGAATAATCAACGCACCAATTGGGTTATTTTGTATCAACATTGGCGCACCCATCCATGACTTTGGCGGTTTACCAACGATTTTTGCACCTAATTGCATAACTCTGTTTTCTGTATCTTCGACAATCATCAATGGTTGGCGCGTGCGTATTAAGATAGAGGTTAAGCCTTCTCCAAGTGGAAACGAATCAATTGAAATCACCTGACCATTTTCATAACTAAACGGAATACTAATTGAATTGCTTCTTTCATCA
>DQGV01000138.1 GCA_003524705.1 Anaerolineae bacterium
AAGAATCCGAATGCACCTAAAATGATTCCGATTTGTCCTTCACCTAATGAAAAACCTACATCTAAATAAATCGGCACGAAATTAAAAAACATCCCCTCGCCGATTCCCCAAAACAATAAAGCAAATGCAATAAATATTAAACTTGGATTCAATTTTTTTCCTTTTATTCTTAACCACAGAGACCACTGAGTCCACAGAGTTTTTAAGAGGTTTTCTCTGTGAACTTTGTGCGCTCTGTGGTCAAATCTTTAAGAATGATTTTTGATAAACTCTCTCGCAAACTCAAACACTCGCTGACGTTCCGCATCACTCGTGACGACGTGACCTGATTCTGTTACATATACTTTTTTCTTATCCGAAACATTGGTTAATTTGTCATAAATCATTTCCATATTATCAGGAACTACATATTTATCATTTTTAGAATGAATCAACAAAACTGGTTTATCTACTTTCGGCAAAGCGGATTGCATTTCCCAAAGCAATAGCTTTAACTCAGCAATCGAAGCAATTGGATTCTGTGGATATGAAATATGTTGAGCAAAGGCTTCTTTATCAAACCATGAAGCACCTGGCACTTCTTTCGACTTCGGAGAATACTTAATAAACTTTGCATACAACCTGATAAACCAAATTGGGTAATGTGGGTCACGCGGCATTTCATAAGGTGTTGCCATTGCAATTACACCAGCAACATTTAATTTAGTAGACATCAACAAACTTAACACGCCACCCATCGAAAGCCCAGCCAAAAAGATTCGGTCAACACTGTTGGAGAGTAAGTTAAAGCCATCTTCAACAGAAGCAGTCCAATCGGTCCAACGAGAAGCGATCATATCTTCGGGTTGAGTCGCATGTCCAGCAAGTCGAATGCCTAAAACGGTGTATCCGTTTTTATGTAAATACTCCCCCATCCAGCGGACTTCTTTGGGCGTGCCAGTGAATCCATGAATCAACAAAACGCCAGTGCGCCCGCCTTGAAAAAAGAATGGTTCAGTTGTTGGAATGATTTGAGTTTTCACCCCTTGATTATATCAATGAGCCCGCGCAAGCCAAGTTCGTAAGACTTCCAACCAAAACCAGTGACCTTGCCTTTGCAAACTGCGGAAACAAAAGATGTATGACGAAACTCTTCGCGTGCATACACGTTTGATAAATGCACTTCAATGACTGGAATTTGAATCGCCGAAATTGCATCGCGCAATGTAACTGATGTATGTGTATAACCACCAGGATTAAATACAACACCATTCGCCCAAGTTCGCGCATCATGCAATGCATCAATCAATGCACCTTCATGATTTGATTGGGTGCATTTTATTTCTGCATTTAATTCTTTGCCTAATGCAATTAATTTTTTATTTATATCTTCAAGAGTCATAGAACCATAAACTTCTGGCTCGCGTGTACCTAATAAATTTAAGTTTGGTCCGTGCAAAATTAATATTTTCATAATACATCCTCTAAATCATTCACATCTACCAATTCGACTTTTCCAATTTCAACAGGTAATGCAAAGCGAATTGATTTTGCATTTTTCTTTTTATCAACTCGCATTGCTTTGATGATTTCTTTGCGCGGCATTTGTTCTGGGATTTGAATCGGCAATCCTAAATTCTTAAGCGTCTCTTCGATCGCCTCGACTACATCTCTGCTTGCTAACCCAATCCGAGCAGAATACTTCACTTCGACACACATTCCAATTGCAATCGCTTCGCCATGTCTCAAATCAAATTTACTGACCAACTCCACAGCATGTCCAACGGTGTGACCTAAATTCAATGCGGCGCGAAATCCTTTTTCATACGGGTCTTCTTCAATGACTTTAATCTTAACTGCCATTGCGCGTTTTACAATTTCTTCTAAATTATCTTTTACCCAATCTAAACCATTTTTGCATAATTCAAACAGCTCTGGGTCAGAAATGATTCCATGTTTGACCACTTCCGCCATGCCTGAAATCAGTTCTCTTTCAGGTAATGTTTTGAGAAATTGGACATCTGCTAAAACTAATTTTGGTGGATGAAATGCACCGATTAAATTTTTTCCTTCGGGTAAATCAAAACCTGTTTTTCCGCCAAGTGAAGCATCTACCATTGAGAGCAAAGTAGTTGGGATAGCAATCCAATCAGTTCCACGCATATAAGTAGAAGCCGCGAAACCTGTCATATCTCCAATCACGCCACCACCCATTGCAATCACTGTGCTTTTACGGTCAAGTCCGTTTTCGAGAAATGATTTCCATAAATATGACATCGTTTCAAGATTTTTGTGTTCTTCTCCAGCAGGGACAACGATTGTTTTTATATTTAAGTCTGCAATTGTTTGTGCATGAAGTTTTGCTACATTTTCATCAGTAACAATAACGGCGTTTTGTAAATTTGAAAGATTTGATAAATCCCCAACAATGACGTCATACTCACCCATTGATGAAAGATGATGACGACCTAATTTAATCTGTGCTTGTAGAGTATTTTGTTCAGCAGTTTTATTATCTACATGAATCTTCAGAGGGAAAGAGTTGTAATGTTCTTTTCTTTTTTCAAGCAAAGATGTGAGTTTAGATTCTAAGTCACCTGCAAGCAGTGGACGCTGGTTCGGTTTATTTTTTAATCGTTCAATCATAGTATTTAACTCTGCCATCAGCAAAAGTACTTTGCCATTCGCTTGGGCAAAGAGTTTATTTTCTTCTCTTAATAAAGCACCACCACCTAAAGCAACGATACTTTCTTTTTCATTTGCAAGATTTTTCAGTGCAGAACTTTCTAAATCACGAAATGCGGATTCACCTTGCGATTCCATAATTTCTGGAATTGATTTTCCAGCATTGGTTTCAATAACTCGGTCTAAATCAATGAATGGAAGTTTAAGATTACCTGCAATCAATTTGCCGATTGTAGATTTACCCGTACCAGGAGGTCCATATAAAAAAATGTGATTCATAAAATTTCTTATGTCTGAGATTGCTTCGTCGGACTAAAGTCCTCCTCGCAATGACGAAAATTATTTATTCCCAAAAAATATGCGAAACATTATCCATTGGCAAATCATCAAGTGTGGCTTTTCTCAATGATTCAAAACGAGGTTTGATTTCGTTCATTGAGTCACCACCAAGTTTTTCGAGTAAGGCATCTGCTAAAACAAAAGCAACCATTGCTTCCAAAATTGGAACTGCTCGAGGCACAGGACAAAAGTCGGAGCGTTCATATTTGGTGGGAGAATCAGTTTGTGACGCTAGATCAACTGTCGGTTGAGGAAGAAGCGTTGTTGCAATTGGTTTCATCGCGGCGCGAATCAGGATTGGTTGTCCGTTTGAAATTCCACCTTCCGTTCCGCCAGCACGATTTGTCGCGCGATGAATATTTGAATCATTCAAATTCATTGGGTCATGCGCTTGCGTGCCAATTCGTTTTGCATTTTCAAACGCAT
This sequence comes from Anaerolineae bacterium, assembly GCA_003524705.1. The sequence continues at coordinate 3,430 of DQGV01000138.1, forward strand.
CGCCCACCTCCACACCTTTGATGGCTTGCACAGACATGACCGCCATCGCAAGTTTTGCTTCGAGGCGTTTATCCCATTGCACAAAACTTCCGAGACCAACGGGAAGATTTAACGCGACGATTTCGATGATTCCGCCAAGCGTATTTTTGCCGTGAATTGTTTTTTCGATTTCATCTCGCATCTTTTGCGCTGACAATTGAACTGGGCAACGGACATCAGATTCCTCTGCAAGTTTAAATCTTTTTTCGTAAGGCATATCTTCAAAATTTGCTTGCACTTCACCAATAGATGAAACATATCCGCCAACAATGATTCCAAATTGATTCAGAAAATGTTTGCACACTGCACCCACAGCAACACGCATCGTGGTTTCGCGTGCAGAGGCGCGCTCCAATGCGGGACGTAAATCTTTATATCCATATTTGACCGCGCCTGTTAAATCCGCATGACCTGGGCGGGGAGCTGTCATTGGTTCAATAGGTTTATTCTTCCATTTGACATGGTCATCATTTTGAACAAGCAATGCAATCGGCGCGCCAGTGGTTTCCCCAGACATCACGCCACCAAGAATTTGCACAGTATCTTTTTCAATCTTCATTCGTCCGCCAGAACCATAACCCTGTTGACGACGCGCGAGTTCTTTGTTGATGATTTCAGTTGTGATGGGAAGTCCAGCAGGCATACCATCTAATATTGCTGTTAAAGATGGTCCGTGGGATTCACCAGCG
>DQGV01000408.1 GCA_003524705.1 Anaerolineae bacterium
TTTGAACAAACTGGTGAAAAGATTATTGATGCTGGTGATAAAGTTGCTAGCAAGCACATTACATTGATTCAAAAGACTGTTCAAAAGAAACTTGAGTCTTTAGAAAATGAATTAAAAGATAAACGTGCCGAAGAGATTGAAGAATTAAAGAGACAAACCAGTTCTATTAAAGCGCAAGCCGATTTGGAAATGGAATCTTTGCGAAATGAATTGGATTCGCAAACTTCTGCTTCTTCCAATCAATCATCCCGTTTGCGTGATGAATTGTTGGAATTACGTCCGTTTACTTTCTTAAGTGAAATTCGTTATCGTGAATTGAAACAACGTTGGGGTCAAGTCTTCCGTGCCGACATGGGTGCTGAAGCGTTTTATGACATTCTTGAACGTCTTGACCTCGATAAACTTTCTGAAGAATTGTGGCATGAAGTTCGCACCACAAAAAGTAAACAAAAACGAAAGAAAGCCACAACTCGTTTGAAAGTTGTAGAAGCCTTCCGCCGTTCTGGCAATCGCCCTGAATGGATGATTCTCACTGTACTGCCAGTTATCCCTCCAGATTTGCGCCCGATGGTGCAATTGGATGGTGGTCGCTTTGCAACTTCTGACTTAAATGATTTATATCGCCGTGTGATTAACCGTAACAATCGTTTGAAGAGATTGCTCGAACTTGGCGCGCCGGATGTCATCATCCGCAATGAAAAGCGTATGTTGCAAGAAGCGGTTGATAGTTTGATTGATAACTCACAACGCGGTAAAGCATTATCACGCCGCGGACGACGCGAATTGAAATCTTTGAGTGACATGCTCAAAGGCAAGAAAGGTCGCTTCCGCCGTAACTTGCTCGGTAAACGTGTAGATTATTCTGGACGTTCTGTAATTGTGGTAGGTCCACAATTGAAATTAAATCAATGTGGTTTGCCCAAGAGCATGGCACTTGAGTTATATCGCCCATTTGTGATTGCTCGTTTGGTCTTGAACGGATATGCTGCAAATGTAAAAGGTGCTCGCAGGTTAATTGAACGCAACCGTCCCGAAGTGTGGGAAGCGTTAGAAGGCGTCATTGGCGATCGCCCTGTGTTGTTGAATCGTGCGCCTACGTTGCATCGTTTGGGCATCCAAGCCTTTGAACCAATTTTGATTGAAGGTTCTGCCATTCAATTACATCCGTTAGTAACAACCGCTTTCAATGCAGACTTTGACGGCGACCAAATGGCTGTGCATGTTCCGCTTTCACAAAAAGCAGTCAAAGAAGCGCGTGATTTAATGCTCGCTTCAAAGAACTTGCTCAAGCCTGCGGATGGCGAACCGATCATTTCCCCATCCAAAGACATGGTTTTGGGTGTGTACTACTTGACCATGCCACAAAATGCGAAACACAAAGGCGATGGTCGCATCTTTGGCGATATGGATGAAGTGGAACTCGCTTATGCACTTGATCAAGTAGAAGTTCACAGTGAAATTAAATTACGTGTAACCACTTGGTATGACGACAAAAACATCCGTTTGCCAGAGCCACAAACTCGTATGATTGACACAACTGTTGGACGTGTGGTGTTTAATCGTGTCTTGCCGGAAGAAGTTCAATTTGTAAACAAAAAACTTGACAAGGGCGGTGTGAAAGACTTAATCGCCGAAGTATATGAATTATGCGGTCAAGAAGTGACTACCAATGTTGCTGATGCAGTCAAGACCATTGGTTTTGAATATGCAATGAAATCCGGTACCACTTTAGCCGTTGCCGATATTACTATCCCACCGGAACGCAAACCGATTATTGACGAAGCTTTGAAAGCCGTTGAAGTTGTCTTGCGTGACTTCCGCCGTGGTTTGTTAACCGAACAAGAAAAGAACGAACGCGAAATTCAAATTTGGCAAGAGACAACCGACAAAGTTGCCGATGCTGTCAAACGCCACATGGACCCAGATGGTAACTTATCCACAATGGCAACTTCTGGCGCAACCAAAGGTGGTTTCTCAACCATTTCACAATTAGCCGGTATGCGCGGTTTGATGGCTGACCCATCAGGTCGTATCATCCCCATGCCGATTCGTTCAAACTTCCGTGAAGGTTTAACAGCACAAGAATATTTCATCTCTACACATGGTGCTCGTAAAGGGCTAGCAGATACCGCGCTTCGTACTGCCGATGCTGGTTACTTAACTCGTCGCCTTGTAGATATTGCACAAGACATCATCATCAATGAACACGATTGTGGAACGCGCGATGGCATTTGGATTCGCAAAGCCGATGATATTGCGGGTCAATCTATGCAAACTCGTATGTATAGTCGCCTTGCTGCAGAAAAAATTGTTCACCCAAAAAGTGGTGAAATCCTCGCAGAATTTGATGATGTCATTACACACGAACTCGCTCGCAAAATTGCAGAAGCCGGTATTGCAGAAGTAAAAGTCCGCTCACCACTCACTTGTGAACTTGACCATGGAATTTGTGCCAAATGTTACGGCATTGATTTAGGACGTGGCATTATGGTTGATTTAGGTGCCGCCGTTGGTATTGTTGCGGCTCAATCAATCGGTGAACCTGGTACACAATTGACGCTTCGAACCTTCCATACAGGTGGTGTTGCCGCGGCAGCAGCAGATATCACTACAGGTTTGCCGCGTGTGGAAGAAATCTTTGAAGCGCGTAAAATGCCAAAAGGTGAAGCCGTTGTCGCTGAAATCAATGGTATGGTTCGCATCTTACAATCTGAAAAATATGCCGACATGCGCGAAGTTCACATTGAACATGCCGAAATGATTCATGATGAATACGCCATTCCGGAAGATTGGAAATTTGTCGCCAAAGATGAATCAGAAGTGCAAGCAGGCGAAGTATTAGCTACCAAAGAAAAAGCAACCATCGTAGCACAACATGCTGGACGTGTTGCCGTTGAAAAGAAAGACCGCAAGATTATCGTCTCTTATGAACAACGTGAAGAAGTGATTTTAGATGTACCGAATACCTCTCGCTTGCTTATAAAAGATGGTGCACATGTAGAAGCAGGTACACCATTAACCGAAGGTTCACTCAACCCGCACCGCATCTTGAAAATTCAAGGACGTGAAGCTTGTCAAATGTATTTGATGACCGAAGTACAAAAAGTATATCGTTCACAAGGTCAAAATATTCACGACAAACATTTTGAAGTCATCACCCGCAAGATGTTGAGCAAAGTACAAGTGACTCGTCCCGGCGATACAAAATACTTGCCCGGCGACGTAGTTGATAGGCTTGAAATGCGCCGCGTCAATGAAAAATTGATTGCCGAAGCGAAACAACCTGCACGCTTTAGTGAAGTGTTACTCGGTGTCACCAAAGCCTCACTCAGCACCGATTCATTCTTGTCTGCTTCGTCATTCCAACACACCATCAAAGTGTTGGCAAGTGCCGCAATCGGTTCAACCACCGACCCATTGTTCGGCTTGAAAGAAAACGTCATCATCGGTAAGTTAATTCCTGCGGGAACAGGCTTCGTGCATGGACGTTTTGCTGAAAATGGTATGGTTGGCAGTTCACCAACTAACTCGGAAGACCAAGAAGAAATATCAGATACACCAACTGCTGGTGATTAAGAAAGTTCATTAACTAAAAATCCCGAATGAAAATCATTCGGGATTTTTCGTTAATGAACTTTCTTAATCACCA
>DQGV01000116.1 GCA_003524705.1 Anaerolineae bacterium
ATTTTCATAAAAAATCCAGCACTCGCGGTTAGTAGCATTTACAATTTGCCACCAAGTGTTATCTTCATTCCTGCCTATCACACCAAACACCTTCCCGCTCGAAATTTGGTCAACGATATTATAAAAATTACTCGGACCCATCCGACAATTAGAATTTAAAGTTAAAGTAATTTCTGGTGGTGCAGTTGGCGTTGAAGTTGGGCTTGGGGTTTCTGTTGCCGCAGGCGTTGGCGAATTTTCTATCACAATAATCGTCACTGGCGCTTGAACAGTGGGCGAAGGGATTTCAGTAGGTGAACTTCCCAACCCTGGCACGCCACATGCCAACATAGCAAGAATTAAAAAAACGAACGCAAAAGAACTTTTTTGAGATTTCATAAACTTCTCCTTGAAATGATGTTTTCATTATAGTCACTTCCCTTTTCATGTAAAATAGCCCAATGGATTGGTTTACAAACTCCAAAACCTCTGAAATCAAAAAACTCATCACCCAGCTCGCCGACGTGACCAAACGAGACAATGCCGCTCGCGAGTTACTAAAATTTGGCACAGATGCCGTTCCCATTTTGATAGAAACGCTTCAATCCCCAAGTGACAACTTGGTCTTGCCGTGTCAACATTTACTCGCCCGAATCCCCTCCGCTTCGCCACAATTGATTCATGCTCTGCAAACCGCCCATCCACTTGTGCGCGGACGTGTTGCCGAAATTTTTTCCATCAGTAAAGATAAAACCGCAATCCCCGCCTTGCTTGAATCATTAAACGGAGAATTTTTTACGGTTCGTTCGCGCTCTGCAATTGCCTTAGGTTACATTGGTGATAAGCAAGTCATTCCAAATCTACTTCCATTGTTAAAAGATAAAGAAGATGAAGTTCGTATTGCGGCTTGTATGGCTTTAGGCTTATTCAAAGACCCAAGTACTTTTGAAAAAATAGGGGATGTTTTACTCGATGACCCTAAGATAGAAGTTCGTCAAGCCGCGGCAAAAGCACTAGGCGATACAAAACATCCAGATGCAATTCAATATTTGCTGGAAGCCTTACGCGATTCGTTTTGGTGGTTTGAACGCGAAGATATCGTCAAAGATTTGTTGAATGCTATAGAAAACATGGGTGAAGCAGTCGTTGAGCCATTAATCGAAGCACTTGCTGATAAAGAAAAAACTGTCCGCAAATATTCTGCCATGATGTTAGGGAATCTAAAGGATGTACGCGCCATTGAAGAATTAGGCATGACGTTATATGATTTACATGATGAAGTCAGCTTAGTCGCGGCGGAGTCATTGGCTCAAATTGGAGAACCAGCTATCCCCGTGTTAAGTGAGGCGTTGATTCATCCTGAAGTGGGTGTGCGTGAACATGCCGTCTATGGGTTAGGAAAAATCCAAAACGAAAGAGTGATTCCATTCTTAATTGAAATGCTGAAAGATAATGATAGGCTTGTGCAACGACAAGCCATTCAAGCACTTGGAAATTTTAATAACGAATTAGCACGTTCTGCTTTGCAAGAAGTTGCATCAAATAGAAGTGACAGGGAATTTCATAACTTAGCGAAAAGCATTTTAGAAAATCAAAAATGATGAAACGAATTCATACTTTGCTTGCGATTCAATCTTTCGTTGCGATTTTGGTTTCGATTAATCGTTTAAGTTCACTGACTTTAGGCTATGTTGCTGAAAATGAATTCTTGCGTTGGGTGGATTTGAATAATATGCTCATTTTGCCAATGATTAGTTTGATTGCTTTTTATTTTTTGAAGAAAACAATCGAATACAATTCGCCGCAACGTGAAGGCAAAAACCATTTTGCGATTAACTTAACTTTTATTATTGGTGTTTATTTACTGGCGGCTGGTTATGGCAACCACGAAGTGACGAATTATTTACATCAGCGTTTTTGTTTGGAGAATTCTTCCAGTGATATATGTCGAATTATCATTTTCAATGACGATGAATTTAGTCATTGGGTTTTCTTTGCGGGTTTTATTCTAATGAACGCGGCATTATTGTTTTTACAAAATCTATTTCCATATCAAGGTGAATTGTCCAAAACGGATAATGCTTTATTAATTTTCAATTCTCTGTTTTTAGGTGCAGGGATATTTGCCAATTTAGGATTTGAAGAAATCGGTTTGGATTTATATGTAGTTGCTTTACTTGCTTTCCTTTCCGTTTATTTCTTATGGAAGAAAGGCAAACAACCTTTGTTTATTTATTACACTTCCGCCAATTGGCTGGGATTAATTGCCAGTTTTGTCGCACAAATTTTTCGGTAATCTAAATTTCTAAAAACTTTTCTATGGCTGGCGCAATTTCTGTTAACTGTTGAATTTGATTAAATTCTTTTCTCAAGTCTTTATCCCCAAACAACAAAAGCGGAACATGATTGGCTGTGTGTTTTCTTGTAGATAAATCTTCCATGTTGCCGTGGTCTGATGTGAGCAAGATCAAGCTATCCTCATTTTTCCAAGCAGACAATAATCCTTTTAATACATTATCAAAAATTTCAAGTTGTTCAACTGCTGATCCCATATCTTGTTTATGACCAGCATAGTCACTTGCCCAATATTCAAAGAAAGAAAAATCATATTCTTTGGCGAGTTGTGCTAATTTGATTCCTGCTGTGTGTGGGTCAAATATCGGTGCATTTGGAAAATTAAGAAAATCATGCCAGCCTTGTCCAGTGAAATCAGCGGATAAGGCTTTGCCTGCGAAGTAATCTTCATGCGTAAATAACGAAACGCCCGCATTTGTTAATGCTAAAGGAATTGATGAATACAATCTTTTGCCAGAATCAATTCCATCAAAATAGCGTGGGGGATACGCATTGAGTAAAGCCGTTGTTTTATCCGCTTTGATAACTTTATGAAAAATTGTATCTGCTTCTAAATATTTTGCAGTTTCAGGGTTTGGTTTGGGACCATAGTGATAGCCTAATTCTTTTGGAATATTGATTCCAGTCAATAACACGGCTTGACCCGTAGCAGATTGTGGCAAGCCTTTTACTGCGAGGTTTGGATCAACTGCGCGTAGGCTGACGAATTCGTTATCAACAGATTCTATAGACTTCGTTATTTTTTTATTCCCCAGTAATGATTCAAGATATGGCATGTTCGCTTTGGCGAATGGATTGATTCCGGGGCTATCTTCGCCGAGTCCGATGCCGTCAAGAAATAAGAAAAGTAGTTTCATTTGAATTTACGATTTTTGATTTACGATTGAAGATTGAGAAATGTTGAGGTATAGAATCAATTTGAAGTCAGGAATGAGGCGTTATTGATTTAGTGAGTCGCGCACAAGTTGTGGGTCAAATGTCCCGACCAAACGCCAAAGTTCGTTGCCAAGTTCATCAAAATAAATAAATGTGGGCGTAAATTGAAATCCATACAGCGGTGCTAAATCCATACCTGTTTCTTCTTGAATGTTGACGCGCACGATGTGAATTTGTTTACCGATGGTTTGACTGTTTAATTCTTGTTCAAGAGCATCTACAGTGGGTTTGATTGAAATACAAGCAAGACAATATGGAGATTGAAATTCAAGTAATACAGGTGTTCCCGAACCAATCAGTGATTGCACTTCTTGCGCGCCTTCTCTTAATTGTGTTGGGCGTGGATGCACAATGCTCCATGCTACTACTAATGCAAACACAATGGTGATGAAAGCGGCATAATCATTCCATTTTGGTTTGTTGGTGAGTAAGATGATGCCAGTGATAATGATGAAGCCAATTGCGATGGCTAGAAAGGAATAACCGATGGGGAGTAAATTCATTTTTTGTTAATTATGTCATTGCGAGGAGCAAAGCGACGAAGCAATCTCATATCTTCTTTGACAATTCATTTAAGTTCTTTTACAATCATACAACTAACTAACTTGCCAGACATTCTAAATAATGAGGAAGGGCTTTTTCGATGAAAGAGTATACCACCGAGTTTTTACGTAACGTCGCTTTGGTTTCGCATGGGGGAGCGGGGAAGACTATGTTGGCAGAAGCATTTTTACATGCTACAGGGGCTACAACCCGCTTGGGTAAAGTTGAGGATGGGACAACGATTTCAGATTACGATGATGAAGAACACCGCAGAAAAATTTCAATTTATACAAGTGTCATTCCCATTGAACACCGCGACCATAAAATAAATATTTTAGATGCGCCCGGTTACACTGATTTTGTCGGCGAAATGGTTTCTGCCCTCAGTGTTGCTGATGGTGCAATTTTATTAGTGGATGCAGTGGCAGGCATTGAAGTGGGTACTGAAATTGCATGGCGATATTTAGACCAATTCAATTTGCCACGTTTTATCGTCATCAACAAACTTGACCGTGAAAATGCTGATTATGAAAAAGTGTATGCCGAAGTTGAAGCATTTATCCGCGCACATGATAAACGTGCTGTAAAAGTCCATTTGCCGATTGGTGAGAAACATGATTTCAAAGGCGTGGTGGATATCATTGGTATGAAAGCCTATTTAGGTGATGGAAAAACAACGGCTGATATTCCTGCGGATTTAAAAGAAGCAGCAGATAAAGCCCATTTTGATTTAGTGGAAGCGGCGGCTGAGGGCGAAGATGAATTGATGGAGAAATATCTCGAAAACGGTTCATTGTCTGACGCCGAAATGGTGCGTGGACTTGAAGATGTGGTTTACGCCGGAAGCTTTGTTCCGATATTTTGTGCGGCAGGCGGGCATGAAGTTGGTGCTATTGCTTTGCTCAACGACATCATTGATTTGTTACCTCCGCCGACACATGCTCCAAAACGAGTGGCACAAGGCAAAGATGGTGAAGAAGAATTAAAACCATCAGACTCAGAACCGTTAGCCGCGTATGTTTGGAAAACAACCGCAGACCCATTCGTCGGCAAGATGACCTACTTCCGCGTTTTCTCAGGTTCCATCGCGGCTGATGCGCATGTCTGGAATCAAAACAAAAATGCTGATGAAAGAATGGCTGGTTTGCATTTTCAACGCGGCAAAGAGACGATACCTGCAAAAGTTATCCATGCTGGTGATATTGCCGCCGTCTCAAAATTAAACGTCACGACTACTTGCGATACATTTTGTGATAAAGGACATCCGCTCACCATTGCAAAACCAGAATTCCCTGCCGCTTTGTATCGTGTGGCGGTTACACCAAAAACGCAAGCCGATGCCGCAAAAATTTCCGCTACGCTCACTCGTTTATGTGAAGAAGATATGACGCTCTCTTGGCAAAACGACCCCGTGACGCATGAAACGGTTTTACAAGGCATGGGTGACCAACAAATTGATGTTGCTATTCATCGCGCCCAAGCAAAATTTCAAGTAGGCATTGTGCCTCACGAACCAAAGATTCCGTATCGTGAAGGAATTACTAAAAAAGCAACTGCCCAATATCGCCATAAAAAACAATCGGGTGGAGCAGGTCAATTTGGCGAAGTGCATTTGAGAATCGAACCGTATCATGAAGGTGAATTTGAATTTACAGATGAACTCGTCGGCATGAATCTCTCGCGTTCATATTTACCGCCGATTGAAAAATCTATTCGTGCCACAATGGAAAAAGGTGCCTTTGCTGGTTACCCCATGAGCAATGTGAAAGTCATTGTCTTTGACGGCAAAGAACATGAAGTCGATTCAAAACCTGTGGCGTTTGAAATTGCTGGGCGTGAGGCTTTCAAACTTGCTGTGCAAGATGCAGGTCCCGTTTTATTTGAACCGATTATGAATGTGCGTGTCACTACGCCAGATGCTCACATGGGCGATGTGATGAGTGACCTAAGCACACGGCGCGGACGTGTACAAGGCACAGATTCTGAACGCGGCAACACGGTCATTATTGCGCATGTGCCAATGGCTGAAATGTTACGTTATACAACTCAAATTCGTTCCATCACCGGCGGGCGCGGATATTTCACAATGGAATTCGACCATTACGATACTGTGCCAAGTCATATTGCTGGTCCAATCATTGAGGTGCATAAGAAGGAATTAGAAGGGAAGAAGGAAGAGTAAGAAAAGAGTTATACGCCAAATTAATTTCTAAAAGTCGTATAATACCCTTATGGAAAAACCCACAGCCCTAATCGTCGAAGACGACCGCGATATTGTCGCGTTGTTTCGGCATGTATTAGATGTGGCAGGCTATCATACAGAAATTGTGCTAGACGGCAAAGACGCCATGGAACGACTAGAAGCCTTTACACCCAACATCGTTCTGCTTGATTTGCAATTGCCGAGAATGAGCGGGGTGGATATTTTGAAAAACATGCGCGACAACGAGCGTTTGAAAAGCGTGCCTGTCGTGGTCATTACAGCCTATGCCCCCATTGCAGATACTTTACCCGTTGAGCCTGATTTATTATTGCTCAAGCCTGTGGATATTAATCAACTCAGCAATTTAGTGCAACGCTTACAGACAACAAGTGGCACAATCAACGAGCCATCACATGATAAATCCACAGGTTTGTATTCATATTCGTTTTTCAATGTGCGCCTCACTTTTTCTTTAGAACGCATCAAACAAAGTGCGTTCAGAAGGTTTGGCGTTCTGTTTGCAGAAGTAGACCAACTCCCCAAACTCAAAAGCCAAATTAGCCAAAGTGAATATGACGACTTTTTGCGTAAACTGGCTGACCAATTTCGCATGACGCTTCGCCCGACCGACACGATGGCTTGGTCTGGCAACCATTATCTTTTCTTTACGTTGATAGAAGATATTCCTAGCCCAGAAGCCCCGCTGAAAATTGCCTCCCGTGTTAAAGACAGCATGAAACGCTTTATTGAAAATCGTCACCACGATTTAGAGATGAAAGCCAATGTTGGTGTTTTGTTATGTGATGCTGAATATGAAAATATACAAAAAGTTTTACGAGATATTGAACTTGCCCGCACTTATTTACGTGAAGGTTTATATACAAACCCCTCTATCTTTGACCGTGAAATGCTAGCCGCCAAAGGCTAACTTTGTAAACACCACTTCCAACACACCACCTGCCACAGCCAAAGATTTATCTGAAACCAAACGAATCAAATCGGGGTCATTGCGAGAATCAACATCACCAATTTTCATGCCTTCCATCACATCTACTTTTGGATGAATCAAGCCACGTAAGATTCCATCAAACGGGCTGACGACTGGCTGATTATTTATCAAACAAATTTTTTCGCCTGCTTTACAAACATCACCAAT
>DQGV01000487.1 GCA_003524705.1 Anaerolineae bacterium
TTGGTTTCGTCCTAATTAGTGCCTTAATTGGTACAGCCGTCGGCTCTTTAGCAAGGGGATTTGAATACAGTTTTGATTTTCCCTCTATTATTGTTTTGCTAATCTGTTGGCTTGCATATTGTTTTATTTTTCATATCATTTGTAAGCTCCTAGGCGGGAAAGGCACATTTGTAGAAACATTATCCGTTGGTTTACAAGTTTTGAGCGTGATTTATGTCATCAGCAACTTTGCAGAATATTTATGGCGAGTGTTACTTGCATATCCATCACTTGGAAATTGGGTCATAAACTTGAATGAAATATATTTTGGGAATCAGCAATTTATTTCTAATCCCACAATTGTTTATTTTGTCATTCAGTTTGTTTTGCTAACTATTTATCTTCCACTAGCAGGTATAAATTTACACGATTTCAATAAAAACAAAAAGTTTTGGGTTGTAATGCTTTTTATTTTGGTGATTGTAGTAAATGTAACACTTTTTGTTTACATTTTTAGAACATTGGTTTACATCAGTGAGAGATTATCATTTTATTAAACAAAAGGTCAAATCATGAATTACATCAACTTCGGAAGAACAGGCGTCAAAGTCAGCCAATTATGTTTGGGATGTATGAACTTTGGCGGCAGGCAAAATGAATCGGAATCTATTCGCATCATTCATCAAGCCATAGATGCGGGAATTAATTATGTCGATACAGCCAACGTCTATGGGCATGAGCCGCTTCAATTTGAAATCGGACGCGGAAGAAGTGAGCAAATCATTGGTAAAGCGTTAAAAGAAAAACGCGAAAATATTTTTCTAGCCACCAAAGTCCATTACGAAATGGGAAGCGACGTCAATGCTCAGGGAAATTCGCGCAGGCATATCATCGAGCAATGTGAAGCGTCGCTAAAAAGATTAGATACTGACTATATTGATTTATATCAACTGCATGGCACAAGCAACGATATTCCGATTGACGAAAGTTTACGCGCCTTAGATGATTTGATTCGTGCGGGCAAAGTCCGCTATATTGGCACAAGCGGATTCGCCGCTTGGGAATTAATCGAATCTCTTTGGGTTTCGGATAAAAATAACTTAAATAGATTTGTCAGTGAGCAAGCTCCTTATAACTTATTAGACAGACGCATCGAACGTGAATTGATTCCTGCTCTGCAAACCTACGACATGGCACTCATCCCCTGGGCACCCAGCGCAGGCGGATTCTTCTCTGAAAAATATTCCCAAAATGATAAAGCACCCGAAGGCTCACGTTACGAAGCCTTTTGGCGTGGCTTTTACAGAGAAAGTTTTAATCAAAAAGAAAATGTATTCAACGTTCAAAAAGTGGTTTTAGAAATTGCCAAAGAAAAAAATGTTTCAGGCTACGCACTCGCTTTAGCATGGTGTCTGAATCAAACAGGTGTCACTAGCCCGATAATTGGTCCGCGCACTTCAGAACAACTTACAGATTCTCTAACCGCCTTGCAAATTAATTTGACAGAAGAAGATAATAATCGTCTCAATCAAGTTGCCCCACCTGAATCAGTCACAGTCTCATACGTTGACTACAAAGGCAAGCATCTTTTCCGCCCGTGAATCAATCACATAAAGTAAATTATCAAAATCTACTTACTGACTTATTTTATTTTTTAGTCAGTATTACCGCTTTGCTCTTATTTCTATTTACTCTCAACCTCGGTCTAAAAAATTTCCAAACAGGCAGAGACCTCGAAGTGTTTTGTCAGGCAGGGGAAGTCATTGCAAATGGAGGAAATCCATATTTAACGTCACAACTTGGTCTCGAACTTTCATGGAATTATCCCTCCGCATTAGCCTACGGTTTTTATTTTGCATGTCCATTTTTCAATCTCGAACAAAATTACATTTGGATATATGCAATCTTATTTCTTGTCGGCATGTTTCTATGGCTCACCCGAAAAGATTGGCTCTATGGCATTGTTTTATATTCCACAGGTTTATTCACACTCGGCTGGACGATGATTACAGGCAACATCAGCACCTTTGAATTTTTATTGTTTTCGATTTCGATACTGCTTTTCTTTCGGAAGAAAATCAACGCTTCTGTTTTTCTATTCGGCATGTTTGCCAGCCTGAAATTGATACCACTCTTATACTTGCCTGCATTTTTATTCTTGCAAAATTCTATAAAAGAAAAAATCAGAACAACTCTTTGGGCGTTGGCAGGTTTTATATTTCTACCGCTTTTAGCGTTTATCACATCTCCAAATCTTTTCCCTTGGTATCTCAAGCAAACCTTTGGATTAATCCCCAATCAACATAATCCACTCAATGAATTTGCAGAATTGTTCTTAAGTCCATCACTGTCAATTACACTTTTCTCTTTTTTAGGGTTAGAGTCACAACTAGAAAAATATAATTTCATTGTTTCATTCATCATATATGTTTTTGGGATTTTTCTTTTATATCAAATCGCCAAATCCCAAAGATGGACTGAAAATGAAATCTTTTCACTCGGCATTATTATTCTAACCATCACACTCCCTCGCTTAAAACCTTACAGTTTTTTACCCGCGCTTTTATGTTTTTATTTAGTCAGCAAAGGTCAAAACAATTTGATAAAAGCCATATATCTTGTTTTACTTTCTATCCTTCCCATTTTGTCACATCTACTCTTTTTTTATACAGAACTAAGCGAATCTTTCTTCCTCACATTTCACCAGATACTTTTTCTCATTTTGGCAACATTGATTTTATTTTTCTCGCTTACAAAATCCCATAAAAACACCACAAATTAGAAAACAAAAAACGGACTTGGAAATTCCAAGTCCGTTTTCATCCTACAAACGCGAGCGATGCTCTGTCATGCGTTCATCAATCACGACAGTGCTTTGTCTGTGTTTGAGGACGTTTTCCGTCGAGGCGACCAATCCGAAAATCACCAGAAGGGCACCAGTAAGTAAAATTAATCCGAGCATAGGGTTTCTCCGTTTAGACATGACATGTTTCTACAAATTACAGCAACCCAGCAACGCGCTAGCATAAAACATGTCATGTCTTACTATATTATCAAGACGGCACATATTACCCGAAAATTACCAAAATTCAATTAACACTTATGAAATTCTTCTTTTCAGTTCTGTTTGTGAGACATTACCCTAACAAAACAGCCTCAGCCGACTCAAGTTGTTGTTAACAACAGGTTATGGTTATGATTTTTGATGAAGTACACCGCCTCATTCTTGATTTCAAGTTGGTTGCCGAAATTAGGCATTTTATTTAACCTGAAATTTTTTTCCACACATGGTCTCTCCCCCAACTTGGCTACGCGCAGATTTAATCAACTCCCCTACAATAGATAAAAAACTTTGTGCTATAATCCGCGCCACGATGTACATCAGCATCCAATTTGCCAATAACGATAATAATAATGATAATAACGATTATGAAATCGTTGGGCGAAGCTTTGCTGGTTGACAAAATCATAAGTCAAATCAAATCGCCCGACGCAAACGCGAAGGGCGATTTATTTTATATATACTTCGTGTCATTGCGAGGAGGACTTTAGTCCGACGAAGCAATCCCCTACTTATTTGGAGATTGCTTCGGACAAAGAACAAGAGCGTCCTCGCAATGACATAGACATAACGGAGACATTTATGTATCGAACACACACATGCGGAGAATTACGCGCTAGTCATGCGGGTCAAACCGTAACATTATCAGGTTGGGTCAATCGCCGCCGCGACCATGGCGGAGTTGCATTTTTTGATTTAAGAGACCGTTCCGGCATTGTTCAAATTACGATTAATCCCGATTTACCCAAAGAAACCTTAGATTTGGTTGAAGACGTGCGCTTTGAATGGGTTTTACAAATTGAAGGTTTGGTTCAAAAACGCCCTGCTGGTAATGAAAACCCAAACATGCCAACAGGTGAAATTGAAATTATCGCCAAGAATATTACCGTTTTGAATCCAGCCAAGACATTGCCATTTATGGTCAGCAGTGATGCTGATTTGCCTGATGAAAATATGCGTTTGAAATATCGTTATCTTGATTTGAGACGTGAGCGATTAACGAATAATATGGTTTTGCGTCACAAAGTAATTAAGTTCATGCGTGATTATTTAGACAAACAAGGTTTCATCGAAATTGAAACACCAATTATGTTCAAAGCAACGCCTGAAGGTGCAAGAGATTATCTTGTCCCCTCTCGTTTGTTTCCTGGACAGTTTTATGCGTTGCCACAATCTCCGCAACAATTGAAACAATTGCTGATGGTGGCAGGCATGGATAAATACTTCCAAATCGCGCGTTGTTTCCGTGACGAAGATTTACGAGGAGACCGTCAACCTGAGTTCACACAACTTGACCTTGAAATGTCGTATGTCCATCGCGATGATGTGCTGAAATTGGTAGAAGAGTTATATACTGAAATGATTCCAACCGTTGCGCCACATAAAAAATTATTGTCTACGCCGTGGAGAAAAATTTCTTATCGTGAAGCGATGGAAACATATGGTACAGATAAACCTGATTTACGCTTCGGCATGGAATTAGTGGATGTATCTGATATTTTTGCAAAGAGTGAATTTAAAGTATTTCAGTCTGCGTTAGAAAATAAAGGTGTGATTAAGTGTATCGTCGCGCCAAAATCAGCAGATATGTCTCGTAAAGAAATTGATGCGTTGACGGAAGTGGCAAAAACGTTTGGGGCAAAGGGAATGCCGACGCTTGCCATCACAAGTGAAGGCGTGAAAGGAAGCGCGTCGAAGTTTGTATCGGCTGAAGAATTGGAATCTCTCAAAGCGAAGGTCAATGCTAAAGAAGGCGACCTCATACTATTTGCATCTGATGCAAGAGCGATCGCAAATAAAGTGTTGGGCGGACTTCGTGTTTGGTTCCGTGATAAATTAAATTTAGCGGATGAAAATTTGATGGCATTCGCATGGGTTGTGGATTTTCCATTTTTTGCATATAACGAAGAAACGAAAACTTGGGAGTCGGAACATCATCCGTTTACGATGCCGAAGTTGGAAGATTTGGATAAATTTGAAACGAACCCTGGTGAAGTTTTATCGGATGCGTATGATATGGTGTGTAACGGATATGAAATGGCTTCAGGTTCAATTCGTATTCATCGCCGTGATGTGCAAATGAAGATGTTCCAAATGCTTGGCTTGAGTGATGAAGAAATTAAAACAAAGTTTGGTCACATGCTCGAAGCATTTGAATATGGTGCGCCTCCGCATGGTGGCATGGCACCTGGTATTGATAGATTAATCATGTTGCTCGCGGACGAACCAAACATTCGTGAAGTGATTGCGTTCCCGAAGAATCAAAACGGACGTGATGTAATGGCAGATGCACCATCGGAAGTTGAGCCGAAGCAGTTGAAAGAGTTGAAGATTAAGTTTGAGTAAAGCAGACCATAGACAATAGACCGTAGACCGTTCTTAAAACGGTCAATCGTCCACGGTCTACGGTCATTTAAAGCAAAGAGGTTTTATGACCCAAACAATAGATACCAAAACTGTAAAACATGTTGCTAATCTAGTCCGCCTCGGAATCTCGGAAGAGGAAGCACAAAAATTCAGCGGACAATTCTCTTCAATTATTGATTACTTCAACATGTTAAATGAAGTTGATACAGAAAACGTGATTCCTGCATCGGATGTTGCCAATGCAGAAAATGTTTTACGCGAAGATGTGGTCAAGCCTTCGATGAGTCGAGAAGAATTTTTAAAAAATGCACCTCAATCCGAACGTGGATATGTCAAAGTGCCAACAGTTCTTGGAGATGAGTAAAAAGCTTTCGCCACTGAGAACACAGAGTTCACGGAGAAAATTCTTAAAAAATCTCTGTGCTCTTCGTGTGCTCTGTGGTAAATGCTCTTAAAAAAATTATGGACTTACACACATTAACCATCCAAGAAGCCTCAGAACTTCTTAAATCAAAAAAAATCTCCAGCGTTGAGTTGACTCAAGCGATTCTCCAACGCGCGCATGATGTGGACCCAAAAGTCAAATCCTATGTCACCATCACAGATGACCTTGCTTTAGAACAAGCCAAACAAGCCGATGAACGAATCGCCAAAGGTGAAAATATCACGCCATTAACTGGTATTCCTTTTGCAATGAAAGATTGCATTTCCACTCGCGGCGTGAAAACAACTTGTTCTTCTAAAATTTTAGAAAACTATGTTCCACAATACAATGCGACAGTCACAAATAAATTAGCAGATGCAGGCGCAGTATTGGTTGGCAAAACAAACATGGATGAATTTGGGATGGGATCATCTTGTGAAAATTCTGCTTTCTTCAATACACACAATCCTTGGAATTTAGATCATGTACCTGGCGGATCAAGTGGTGGTTCTGCCTCAGCCATGTCTGCAAGTTTGGCAACCTTCACCATCGGTGAAGATACTGGTGGTTCAGTCCGCATGCCCGCAGGTTTTTGCAACGTCACAGGTATCAAACCAACATATGGACGTGTCTCACGTTATGGTTTGATTTCACTTGTCTCTTCATTTGATTGCATTGGTCCAATGACTCGCGATGCGTATGATTGCGCAACGGTGTTGGAAGCCATTGCAGGTCACGATGAAAAAGATAGCACCACTTACAATTCAACTGTTCCGAGTTACACAAAAAATATCAACAAGTCTGTCAAAGGTATGAAGCTTGGCATTCCCAAAGAATATTTTGTATCGGGTATGGAAGCCGGCGTTGAGTCCTCCATTCAAGAAGCCATTCGCACTTACGAAAAACTTGGCATGGAAATTCATGAAGTCTCGCTCCCCACCACGCAATATGGTTTGCCCGTTTATTATCTTTTACTTTTCGCCGAAGCCAGCTCCAACCTCGCGCGTTTCGATGGCACGCGTTTCGGTCTTTCAAAATCTGAAAATGCAAAAGATGTGATTGATATTTATTTACAAACTCGCCGCGAAGGTTTCGGAGATGAAGTCAAACGCAGGATTATGTTGGGCGCGTATGCTTTGTCTGCAGGATATTATGATGATTATTATTTGAAAGCGCAAAAAGTGCGCACGCTTCTGCGTCGTGACTTTGAAACTGCTTTTTCCAAAGTAGACATTCTCCTCGCCCCAACCTGCCCCACCACAGCCTTCAAA
>DQGV01000067.1:0-218 GCA_003524705.1 Anaerolineae bacterium
GTCCCTGAGATGAAAGTGTATGGGAGCGTATCCGCTCGACTGAAGTCAGAAGCGGGAGAGTTAATCCAGCAGGTGGTTTAAGGTCAGGTCTCTTTAAGGAGGGCCAGCCGTTTCGTTCATATTTTTCTGTGAGTTTGATTGGGTTTTCCATGCCGAGATTTTACCAAAACCATTCATTAGCCACAGAGTTCACGGAGACCTTTGAGAAAACCTTTTAA
>DQGV01000067.1:465-11387 GCA_003524705.1 Anaerolineae bacterium
GAGACCTTTGAGAAAACCTTTTAAAAACCTCAGTGAACTCTGTGTGCTCTGTGGCGACGTTCTTAGTATTGCAAGATAATTCTATGCTTTCCCTATTCTTGAAATTACAGTAAAATTAATCTCAATGAGTTCCTTGATAGGGTCATTGCAACTTATCGTTTTTTGAAACCTGCGCTATGGCAGTTTAATCTGCTATGGCGCAATTTATTTTAAGAAATAGGAGAAGAGATGAAACAAAAGTTTCTGTTCGTTTTTTTGCTTTTCGCTTTGGTGCTTTCCGCTTGCGGAACAGGTCAAAGCGCTAGTACGCCAGCCGTTGTAAGAATCGGTTGGGGTGGCGGACCCGATACATTGAATCCTGGCATGGCAATTTTGGCAGTAGAGTATACAATTTTTGAATTGGTTTACGACTCAATGTATGATTTGAATTTGGATGGCTCTTTTACATTGAGTATTGCTGAGAGCGCTACTGCTTCAGATGATGGCACAGTGTGGACTTTCAAAATTAAGGAGGGTTTGAAATTTCATGATGGTGAAGACCTAACTGCCGAAGATGTGGCTTTTACTTATAACTTGTATAAAGACACACCTGAATACCCATATTTGAATGGGTATTACACAACTTATTTTGATTCGATTGAAGCCACTGGGAATAATGAAGTTGTTCTGACTTTGACAGAAGCGATTCCAAATATTGAGAGTCAGTTGGTGTATTTGTATATTTTGCCCCAACATATTTGGCAAAGTGCAGATGCGATTGAATTTGATAATACGAGTCTGATTGGTTCTGGCCCATTTAAGTTGACGGAATATGTACCTGATGAATTTGTGCGCTTGGCGGCTAATAAAGAACATTTTGCCACTCCGCCCAAAGTGGATGAAGTGATTTTCCAAACCTTTGATAATCCTGATGCTTTGGTACAAGCGATTAAGACTGGTCAAGTAGATATGATTAGTAGTTTACCTGGCACTGCAGTAGAAGGTTTGAAAAGCGAATCTGCTGTGACTGTGGTAACAGGTGCGCCATTTTCACCTGGTCCAGAGGATATTATATTCAATCAAATTGACCCAGAAAATTGCCCTGTGGATGAAGGTGGGCTTTGTACAGGTCATCCTGCCTTACGCGATAGAAATGTCCGTTTGGCATTAGCCCATGCAACTGATAAACAAAAAATAATTGATGTGGTTTTATTTGGGCTTGGTACACCAGGTTTTACATTAATTCCTGATGGGTTAGGCGTATGGTTTAACAACACACTTACAGATTATGAATTTGATACTGCCAAGGCAAATCAAATTTTAGATGATGCTGGTTACCTTGATACCGATGGTGATGGTGTGCGCGAAATGCCAGATGGCTCGCGGGCTTTGTCTTTCCGCATCAATTGGGATAGTGATAATAGCGATTACCCACGTATTGCTGAATTGTTGAAAGAAATGTGGGCAGAAATTGGTGTGGCTTTAGAACCTCAAGCTTTTGATGCTGATGCTTTAACTGCTATTTGTTGTCCAACGTTTGATTTCGATATTATGATTTGGGGTTGGGTTTCTGACCCTGACCCAAGTGCTTTATTGTATGTGTACACAACAGACGCAATCCCTTATGGTTCAAGCGAAACAGGGTATTCAAATCCTGTTTATGATGAACTATACAACCAACAACAAGTAACTTTGAACTTTGAAGAACGTAAAGAAATTGTTTGGGAAATGCAACGTATTACACATGAAGATGTTGTGTATATCATCCCGTATTATGCACAAGCCGTTCAAGCATTCCGAAACGACCGTTTTACGGGTTGGATTATTGACCAATCCAAAATTGAATTGACGGATGTTACTTCGTTAGTATTAATTGAACCCGTAAGATAGTTATGACGTTGACAGGCTTCAGAGGCATTTGTCTTTGAAGCCTGTACTATAATTTTTCTAAAACAAGACCCTAAAGGTCTTTAAGCCTTTAGGGTCTATAAAAGTAAAAGTAGGTGAATCTTGAATCGAAGTCGTGCTATTCTCAATAAAACTGCTTGGGCAGTTTTTACAATTCTTTTTGTAATTGTGCTTAACTTCTTTTTATTTCGCATCTTGCCAGGTGACCCTGCTCGAGCAGGCATGAAAGACCCACGCCTAAAACAAGAAGCGATTGAAGCCTTACAAGTGCGCTTTGGTTTAGATAAACCTGTTATTAATTGTTTCGATTCATTAAATCCAATCAAAATCGGGAATTGCAATGTCAATCCACTAGAAACCCAATTTTTTATTTATATTGGTAATTTGTTCAAAGGAGATTTGGGAATTAGCTATGATACCAATCGTCCAGTTTCAGAGATGTTATCTGAAAGATTATGGAATACTATTTTATTAATTGGTGCAGGTCAAATTCTTTCCATTATTCTGGGCATGGTTTTCGGGATAGTGGGTGCATGGAAAGCAAGAACCTTAGTGGATTACGGCTCAACGGGCATCAGTCTTCTCTTTTGGAGTTTACCAACTTTTTGGCTCGGTATCGTCTTATTATTTTGGGGGAGTGCCAATGGTTTTCCAATAGCTGGGAAAGCCACACCTGGAATGAGTTCTTATCCACTATTTCAACAATGGGGTGATGTGCTTTGGCATATGTTCTTGCCAACTTTAACATACACAATTATTTTCATGGGTGAATATACATTAATTATGCGTTCTAGTTTAGTAGATGTACTTTCAGAAGATTACATTCTCACCGCCAAAGCCAAAGGGTTAAGTGCTTTTCAAATTTTGAAAGACCATGCCCTCAGAAATGCCATGCTTCCCTTGGTAACAGTCATCGCCATCAATTTAGGTTTTACGGTAGCAGGTGCTATTCAAATCGAATCTGTTTTTTCATGGCCAGGGCTAGGGAGTGCTGTGTTTGAAGCAGTAGAACGCAGAGATTATCCTGTTTTACAAGGTGCATTTATCTTAATTGCTGTATCAGTCATTCTTGCCAACTTACTAGCAGATTTAACATATACATACTTAGATCCACGTGTGCAGGTGGAATAAATATGCAGACCACACTTCAAAATACTTCTCCAAATAAAACCGCTTCCCAATTATTTAATTTTTGGGAATCATTTAAAAAAAGCGGCACAGGTGTAGTGGGTTTATATATGATTATTGTGATTCTGATCCTAGCAATCTTTGCCCCACTTATTGCTCCCTATGATGAATCATCAACAGCCAATGTTGGAATTTCAGATATTTATCAACCGCCGAGTGCTCAACATTGGTTTGGTACAGATGATGCCGGGCAAGATGTTTTTTCGAACTTTGTATATGGTGCTAGGGTTTCTTTGACTGTTGGATTCTTTGCCGCGTTTATCTCTTTGATAATCGGCGGCTCATTCGGTCTTATTGCTGGTTTCTTCGGCGGACGCTGGGAGACTTCGCTGATGCGTTTTACTGACATCATGTTAGTGATTCCTGATTTGCCGTTGACTGTTGTGATTGTGGCATTAACCAAACCATCTTTATTCAATATCATTCTTGTGATTGGTTTATTAGGTTGGACAACAACCGCTCGCGTTGTCCGTTCGCAAACATTAGCAGTTAAATCTCGTAAATTTATTTTACGCGCCAGAGCTATTGGTGCCAGTAAACCGCATATTGTAATCAATCATATTTTGCCATTGGTCATGCCAATTCTTGTAGTGCAAGGCGTACTGGTAATTTCTTTAGCCATCTTGAATGAAAGTACATTATCGTTTATCGGTTTGGGAGATCCCTCTGTTCTTTCATGGGGACAAATGTTAAATTATGCTTTTGGTCGTGGAGCACTTTCTAGCGGAGCATGGTGGGCATTGTTAGTACCAGGGTTAGGAATCGTTTGGATAGTATTAGGTCTTACTTTACTGGGGCAAGGCCTTGAGCAGGTATTAAATCCCAGAACAGATACACATCACCTCATGCCGAGCAGGTTGCCCCTTAGTAAAGAAGCGTTGGTCAAGCCTTTACATCAAAATACATTGTTTGAAGTTCAGAATTTATCAATTCATTATGTGGGTGAAGGCAAAGCGCCGGCTCATGCGGTGGAAGATGTAAGTTTTACTTTGAAAGAAGGCGAGTTGATGGGGTTGGTGGGTGAGAGTGGATGTGGCAAGACGACTTTGATGTTGGCGTTGTTGCGCTTGCTTCCATCGGCTGGGCAGATTGTGAATGGAAAAGTTTTTTTCAAAGGCAAAGATTTGACCGCCATGAACGAAGAAGAATTGAACGAGATTCGTTGGCGTGGAATTTCAATTGTGTTCCAAGGTGCCATGAATGCTTTGAATCCAGTTCGCACGGTGGGCGACCAAATCACCGAAGCGGTTATGAAACATGAACCGAAATTTCCAAAAGAAAATATTCCAGCACGTGTGACTCAGTTACTCGAATTGGTTGGCATTACTGCTGACCAACGTGACCATTTCCCGCATCAATATTCTGGTGGAATGCGCCAACGCGCCATGATTGCTATGGCTTTAGCCTGCAATCCCGATGTAATTATTGCCGACGAGCCGACCACTGCATTAGATGTAATGATTCAAGCGCAAATTTTGGAGTTGTTAGATAATCTCCGTAAGAAACTTGGTTTAGCAGTTATTTTCGTTACGCATGATTTAGGCATCGTAGCAGAATTATGTGACAAAGTTCTTGTCATGTATGGTGGCGTCACTGCTGAATACGCCGATGTCGATACAATTTATAACAATCCGAAACACCCTTACACACAAGAATTACTAAAAGCATTTCCTGATTTAACCAAACCGAAGAAAAAGCTTTCATCTATTCCGGGCTATCCGCCCCGTTTAGATGCTTTGCCTGCCGGCTGTCGCTTTGCACCACGTTGCCCTGCCGCATTTGAGCGTTGTCATACCGAACAACCTGCTTTACATTCTATTGGTAACAATCATCATATTGCCAGTTGCCATCTTGTTGAGGCTTCTAAATGAGTACTGAACATTTCCTTGAAGTGCAAGGTTTGAAAAAACATTTTGAAGCAGGTCGTCCTGCTTTATTCTCACGCGATGTACAAAAAGTCCACGCAGTAGATGGCGTCGGATTCACACTTCGCCGAAGTGAAGTGATTGCTTTAGTCGGCGAAAGTGGATGTGGAAAATCTACATTGGCATTGTTGTTAATGGGTCTCGAAGACCCAACCGCAGGCACAATTAAATTTGAAGGGCAAGACATTACCCATTTGAACGATCATGAGCGTAAAGACTTGCGCCGCAAAATTCAAATGGTTTTTCAAGACCCATACGAATCACTAAACCCAACTCAAACCATTGAAGAAATTGTCACCGAACCTTTGGTGGTACATGGTTTTGCAAACGTACCAGATCGCCGCGAGCGTGTTGTTAAAGCAATGGAAGATGCTGGACTAAAACCAGCCGAAGTGTATATGAGTCGTTATCCGCATGAACTTTCTGGTGGGCAACGTCAACGTATTGTGATTGCGGCGGCACTTGTGCTTGAACCAGAAATTATTTTGGCTGATGAACCCGTTTCAATGTTAGATGTTTCGATTCGCGCAGAAGTCATCAATCTATTGGCTGAACTTCGCATCACACGACAAATTGCAGTAATTTTCATCACGCATGATTTAGGTTCTGTTGGTTTCTTTGCAGATAGAGTTGCAGTTATGTATCTCGGTCGCATCGTTGAAATTGGAACTATGCTTGAAGTCTTAGAAAATCCGCAACATCCATACACCAAAGCGTTAATTTCAGTTATTCCAGTTCCAAACCCACGTTTGCGTCACGAACGAATCATTCTCAAAGGCGAAACACCGAATCCAATCAATGTGCCTTCGGGTTGTCGTTTTCATCCACGTTGCCCCGTTGCAATTGAATCATGCAAAGCGTCTGACCCTCCAATGGTGACATTAAGTAAAACACATCAATCAGCATGTTTGTTGTTGATTAAGTAGTGTCATTCTGAGCCGCGTACTTTCTCTTTGAGGCGAAGAATCTCTGAGATAATAGTAGAGACTCTTCGCATTCGCTCAGAGTGACATAACATTATGGACATCACCAGCACCCAAAACCCAAAAATAAAACATATCGTCAAATTGCGCGAAGACAAACGCCAAAGACAAAAAGATAATTTGATTCTTGTTGAAGGCTTTGATGAATTGACTCTCGCATTAAGTTGTGGCTTGATTCCACAAACGCTTATAACCGCCCCTGAACTTGCCAGCAAACCTTTAACATTTAACTCAATCGAAACATTGACCGTTAGTCGTGCGGTCTTTGAAAAAATATCCTATCGTGATAACCCAGATGGCTGGCTTGGAATTTTCTCCACTCCAAAAGTTTCTTTAGAAGAGATAAAGTTATCAGACCCTGCTTTAGTGATTGTAGCCGAATCAATTGAAAAGCCGGGCAATTTAGGCGCAATTCTCCGTACTGCTGATGCCGCCAAAGTAGATGCAGTCTTAGTTTGTGACCCGCGTGTGGATATATGGAATCCAAATGTGATTCGTGCTAGCAGAGGAGCAGTTTTTGCAATGCCGGTGATAGAGATAAAATCTCCCGAAGCAGAAGCATGGATAAGGTCAAGAAAGATGCGGATAGTAGCGGCAACACCATCAGCTGATGAAATCTATTCCAATATCAATATGCAAGAATCAATCGCGATTGCTGTCGGTACAGAAGATAAAGGTCTGACCGATTTTTGGATGCAACATGCTGATGTGAAAGTGCAAATCCGGATGCTTGGAAAAATCAATTCACTCAATGTATCTATTGCCACAGCACTAATGGTCTACGAAGCATTGAGGCAACGCGACGCGAATTTTCCCGCTTAAATAAATTGCAACCAAATCCAATTTCAGAGTAATATTCATCGAAAGATGAGCGAAGACCTGCATGACTCTCAAACGCAAATTGATATATTCGCCAGATTGGGTAAAGACCTGGCAAGCACTACCCATGCCGAAACCGCCGCATGGACTATTCTTGATGCCGCAGATCAATTAATTGGTTGGGACGCCTGTTATCTAATTTTGTATGACCCTGAAAAACCAAACAAACCGCGTCCATTATTAACCGTTGATACCATTGACGGGAAGCGTGTTGTTCAGAAAGGTGCCGCACCAGATAAACCCAGTGAAAACATGCTCAAAGCCATACAGCAGGGTGGCTTTTTATCTTTGTATCACAAACACTTTGATATTGAACCAGCATTATCTTTTGGAGATTATAAAAAGAGGACACTCTCACAATTGTTTGTGCCAGTCGTCAGTGGCGCAAGAACCATTGGCGTGCTTTCGATTCAAAGTTATGAATCCCATGCTTATCAGAATGACCAACTTGATTTATTAAATAACTTGGCTAGTCATTGCGCAGGTGCTTTAGAAAGAATTTGGGCGCAAGAAGCTCTCACTGATTTGGTAGAACGACTAAAAGTGTTCCATAAGGCTGTCGGTGAAATTAACGCCAGTTTAGATGTTGAACGAGTTTGTCAGGTGGTTTATGAAACTGTTATCAAGGTCATGGCTTGTGATGATTTCGTGGTGGATGGTTATGATTCAAAAACAAATGAAATCATTCCTATTTTTGCAATTGAACATCCGGGCAGGCGCGTCTATACTAAAAAATATCTTGCCGACCATGGCTTAGCCGGTGAAATTGTACGCGCCAAAAAACCAATCTTATTTAATAGTGTGCAAGAAATGGATAATAGCAGTATTCAATTTGAATTTTACGGCTCTCAAATTGATGATGACCCAACCGAGTCAATTTTGGCTGTACCGATGATGTTACATGGTGAAATTTATGGCATGATTTCTGCTCAGGCATATAAAAAAGATGCCTACAACCATGATGACTTGTATTTGTTGGAAGTACTAGCCTCTCACGCCACAATTGCGATTGAAAACGCCCGCCTCTTTGACTCAGTTCAACAGGCGGCATACACTGATGCATTAACTTCCATTTTGAATCGGAGAAGGTTTTATGAGCTTGCTGAAATTGAGTTTGAACACGCAAAAGAATCAAAACAGCCACTCGCAATTATTATGATAGACGTTGATGATTTCAAAAAATTTAACGACCAACATGGTCATAAAGTGGGTGATTTTGTTCTGACACAAATTGCTGAAATTTGTAAATCATCTCTGCGCGGAAATGATATCTTCGGTAGGTTAGGCGGGGAGGAATTTGCATTAGTTCTACCAAACACAGCATACCAAAACGCATTAGAAGTCGCACATCGTTTATGCGAACAAATCAATCAACTAGATTTCAATCACGCCCTTAAACAATTTGATAAAACCAAAAATTTATTTCAAGCAGATTATTTGCTAAATGTCAGTGTCAGCATTGGTCTAGCCATGTATGACGAAACCTGCAAGAATTTAGACATTTTGATAGACCACGCCGACCAAGCCATGTACAAAGCCAAGCATTCAGGCAGAAATCAAGTGCATGTGTGGGGGTAGATATATAATACACCTTTTAGCCATTATTCATACGGACCAAAAGTCTCTTTAGGCAAACTGGGTGGGCGAATCCATGAGAACCAGCCGGTCTTTCCGCTGTGAGGTGGAGGGGTAGGGTTTTCGTACATGACGAGAATAAGGCTGACACTAAGTCCAAGCGCGCCGAGCCACTGTGTCAATGACAAATTTTCTCCAAGCAAGAGATTGCTGAAAAAGATAGCAATTAACAATTCGGCAAGACCTAATAAAGCAGTTTGCATGCCGCCAATTTTTTTTACACCAAGAAACAAAGCGATGCGTGAAAATACAGTCACAAATGTTAATCCAATCACGGGCAACCAAGATACGTCTGATGCTGGGAGTGCGCGGTCAAAAATCAGGTAAGCGGGTATGACGATGGCGCTCATTGAAATTAACGTGTACAGAGCAACGGTAGGTGCTGGCACTTCATACAACACGCGTTGATTAATGGGTAAATGCAAAGCATACATCATAGCGCCAATTAGCATCATAATGACGCCAATAAAGTCTACTTGTTTATCTGGGACACTTGTGAGTAATAACACGGCAATGGCGGCGAGTATGATTCTAAAAACAGTTAACCGACTGGGAGGTTGATGGTCTAGGGCGAGCCAAATGGCTACAAAAAATGGATATAACGAATATAACAATTGACCTACACTAGCATCTAATCTTTCTAACGCAAGATAATAGAATATAGAACCAAATCCGTTAATTGCGCCTGCAAGTATACAACCTACTAAACCAATCGGAAAAATGTATAAGTAGCGACGATAAAAAATCAATATCCCCAAAAACATAATGCTAGCGGCAAAACCTGTGCGTAATGCAACAACTTCCAGTGGTGAAAATCCATAAGTGATGGCGAGTTTCCCAAATACGGGAGCCATACCTAAAAATAATGCTGAACTAAAAGCCGCTGTGATTCCGGCAGTTTGTTTATTTAACAAGAATATCAGCCTTTGTTAATGAACACAATCTGCGGATGTGTTGTATTCATTTCTGTTACTTAATGAGTGATTTTACTTCTTCGAGGAACTCATCATTCAAAAAGTCACCTTTTTGTAACAAAGCTTGGATATGCCCTCCTAAACGACTTTTTTCATCAGGAGTTAGTTCTTTTGCTGTCACTACAATCACTGGGATAGCAGAAGTCTCTTGTTTTTTACGAAGTTCTTCGATGACGGTGAAGCCATCCATTTCAGGCATCATTAAGTCAATCACTACTAAATCGGGTAATTCACTTTGGATTAATTCAAGCCCTTCACGTCCATTGGCGGCTTCTAAAATGGTGAAGTTACCTTGTGATTGTAAAATGCGCCGAATCAAACGGCGTGCTTCGGTTGTATCTTCTACAATCACAATTCGTGGGAATCTTTCTGGAGCAACTTCCGTCAGGGCTGAAAGTAAACCTTCCTGAGGTGTTTCTGTTGATGGGAACTTAACATCGCGTGACCAGTTATCACCTAAGACGATCGGTTCAGCTGGTAAGGTGTGACCTGTGCAATTGACCACGACAGTATCGCTCGGTTTGATAACTCCGGCACGAATCAATTTGAATAAGCCGGCAAATGCCACACCTGCGGCAGGTTCGGCAGAAATCCCTTCCATTTTTGCTAACACATGCATGGCACGATGAGCATCTTCATCGCTGACGCTTTCAAAGACGCCGTTGGTATTATTTACATAAGCACGTAAAAACTCATAAGCTCGTCCGGGGTCACCAGTGGCTAAGGTTTCAATTCTTGTTTTTGGATTAAGCACCGGCTCAGCTTTTTCTAATCCTTTTTTCCAACTGTCAACCATTGGCGCACAGCCTTCAGTTTGAATAGGTGCAAAAGCTGGGATTTTATCCGTCCAACCCATTTGTTGCATTTCACGAAAACCTTTATATACACCAATCGGACCCATACCGCCGCTGATAGCTTGCACATACCAATCTGGTGTGCGCCATGGCGTTGATTCGCCTTCACCTTGAATGGTGGTGAGTTGTTCCGAGATTTCAAATGCAATCGTTTTCATTGCTTCAATAGATGTAATCGTGCGTGCGCCCATATCTAAATATAATTTTCGCTGACGAGCAAATTCAGCCGCCACTTGTTTACATTGATCATACGAGCCGGTGATTTTAATCACTTGACTGCCATACAATGCGATTTCACGCATCTTAACTCCGGGCACAAGGCTGGTGACGAAAGCCCAAAGCTTCATCCCTGCGCGAGAAGCATACGCGGAATAAGCAATTGCCACGTTCCCGGTTGAAGCGGCGACCAATTCTGTAATGCCGGCTTCTTTTAATGCCGCAATCGTCACTGCCGCTTGGCGGTCTTTGAACGAAGCCGTCGGTCCTTGGCGTTCATCTTTGATGTAAATGTTTGGGCAACCAAGCATCATCCCCAAATTTACGGCGCGAACTAATGGTGTGTTGCCTTCACCCAATGAAAGGCTGATGTTTGGGTTT
>DQGV01000238.1 GCA_003524705.1 Anaerolineae bacterium
GTTGCAGAATTAAATGGCGAGCCAATTTATCATCGCAGGTTGTTGTTGGATTTTCCCGCGCGCGCCGAAGCCGCACAAAAACCTGGCATGGTGGCAGGCGTGTATGGTTTGCTTGGCGCAAACAAAATTGAGCCAGAGCAAATCCAATCTTGGCTTTCGGATTGGAAGTCTGCTTATCAACTAGCGAGTGGAAAAACAAATGTTGATGAATCGATTCACGTCACGCGCTTGAATTATTACGACAAAGCCATCAAAGCCATGCTCGCGAGTGAAACGCCTCTTTCTTCGGTTTGGCTTGTGTTGTGGACTTGGACATTATCCATCCAGACACTCAATGGCGACCATCTCAAATTTTGGCAAAATGCTTGTAATGCTTTAGGCTTACTCGGTGATGGATTCCTTGAGCGGATTCAAGGCTTAGATCATTTCATAGATGAAATTGAAATCATGTTTGAAGAAATCGCCACAGCAAACGGCTTGGATGAAGAAACACCTTTATAAATCAAAACCTGACAAATCATTGTCAGGTTTTTTCTTAACATAACATGTAGGGGCGAGGCATACCACTTTGTGGCACGCGTGCCTCGCCCCTACCAGAAAGGAACATATGCAAAACTTTACAGACGTAAAACTTGAAATCTTCGTGCCACAAGACCACGCCTTGAATATCCGTGATGAATTGGCAAAAATTGGAGTCGGTGTAATTGGAAATTATGACCATTGTGTTGCATTGATTCCCGTGCGTGGATTCTTCCGCCCAACCGAAGGAGCAAATCCGTTTGAAGGTAAAGTTGGTGAAATCAGCGAAGTGGCAGAATATAAACTTGAAGTCAATTGCAAGCGTGAGTTAGTCAATGAAGCTATTAAGACTATAAGAAAAGTTCATCCATACGAAGAACCGTTGATTAATATTTTTCCGCTGGTGAATCATTTGTTTGGATAAATTATGAATAAACAAATATTCCTTTTAAAAATAACTTTAGGCACGATATTTGCAATGGAAATGGGTGCGGAATTATTCGCTATTTCTGGAAACCCATATCAACTTCAAAGACCTTGGGCCTCTGGATTTCTTTTTACATTTTTTCATTTTTTGTGTATTGTCATTATGCAGTGGCTACTACTGTCGGACTACCTGCCTAAAAGATGGATAACTTTAGGTTTTGTTGGTTGTATTATTGCATCAATAGTTTCTGGGATTATTTATCAAGTCTTTTCATTTGAAGCCTGGTTTTCGTATAATTTTGAAATAAAAATATTTGCTAGAATTATATCAGGAGCATTATTTGCACTTCCACAGTTATTTGTGTTACAAGGGAGGAAAGGCTATTTATGGATATTAGCAAATAGTATTGCTTGGACGATTCAGTATATTGGTTGGGAGTTAATAATGTCTTACACATCATATTACGATCTTTTTCTGTTTATTAGAATATTGGTTGTGGAGTCACCCAATGTTGCATTAGGTTTATTTCTTGGAATTTATTTATATATTTATGTTTACAATCACAACAAATAGCTACCCTTCTAGATTACAAGCCTTAACTGCATAAACATTAATGGCTTAAGAGGTCTAAATAGTCAGACCAATTAGACCTGTAAGACTTATAAGACCAATCAACTAGGAGACTAACTTATGCCCACAAATTCTCAATCCCTTCACCTGCCGTTTGGTGAAAATAAAAATGCTGAATGGTATGGAAAGGATATTTTATCGGTTAAGCAATTCAGTCGCGCAGACCTTGAATATATATTCGGAGTCGCTCACGAAATGCGCGGAATGGTTGAAAGAGTCGGGACGTTTGATTTGCTCAAAGGAAAAATTTTGGCAAATCTTTTTTATGAGCCGTCCACCAGAACATCATCATCTTTTACAGCCGCTATGGAAAGGCTTGGCGGCTCAGTCATTCCGATTAACGAAGTGAAATATTCATCTGTATCTAAAGGTGAAAGTCTGCCTGATACGATTCGCACGTTGGAATGTTATGCCGATGTGATTGTGTTGCGTCATCCAGAAACTGGGTCAGCGGCGATTGCGGCAAAAGCGGCGAAGAAACCTGTCATCAATGCTGGTGACGGTGTAGGAGAACATCCTACGCAAGCCTTATTAGATATATTCACAATTTACGAAGAATTAGGCGCAGGTCAAGTAGATGGTATGACAGTGACCATGCTTGGTGATTTGAAATATGGTCGCACCGTGCATTCATTGGCAAGATTATTATCCATGTTTACAAATATCAAGTTGAATTACGTCTCACCTGAAATTTTGAAAATGCCCAAAGAAGTGATGGATGAAATTGCTGAAAAGAATATTCCGCAAGCTGAATTTAATACACTAGAAAAGGTTTTACCTGAAACGGATGTTTTGTATGTGACGCGCGTGCAAAAAGAACGCTTTGAAGACCCAGCCGATTATGAAAACGTGAAAGGCGCGTATGTGATTGACCCAGAAATTATGAAATCTGCGAAGAAAGAAATGATTGTCATGCATCCACTTCCACGTGTGGGAGAAATCAGCACTGATTTTGACGATGACCCGCGCGCCGCATATTTTCGTCAAATGGAATATGGCTTGTATGTCAGAATGGCGTTGTTGGCGATGGTTCTTGGTAAAGCATAGTTTTCAAGTTGTAAAGCTAAAAAGTTTGCAAGTTAAAAAATGAAGGTTGGAGTTAACTTTCCAACCTTCAAACTTTTAAACCTGTAACGCAAACTAATCTTCCGCCGCTCGTGCAACTTCTTCTGGTTCAAAGACCACTTCTTCTTTGCCAGTTAACTTATCGTCAATCTTTGAAGCGATTAATCTTAAATGTCCGTTATGTGCCACATAATCTAAATCATCAGCAGGGACGGCAAGCACGGGGCAAAGTGTAAAATTTTCAATCCATGATTCGTATAAATCATTTAAGTTTTGTAAATAATCATAAGAAATCGTGCGTTCATAATCTCTGCCACGTTGGCTGATGCGGTTTTGTAAAGTCTCAACCGAAGCCCGTAAATAAATCACAAGATCAGGTGGAGGCAAGAATTGAATCGTGGTTTCGTATAATTCTCGATAGGTTTGATAATCTCTATCTGAAATATTTCCTTGCTTATATAAGTTGTGAGCAAAAATTTCTGCATCTTCATATACACTGCGGTCTTGAATCACAGAATTAGGATGACCAACTAAATTGAGATGTGAACGCAAGCGATGCGTTAAAAAGAAAACTTGAGAATGAAACGCCCAAGCAGACATGTTTGCATAAAAATCGGCTAGGTATGGATTTTGATTGACGGGTTCGTAAAATGGGTCCCACTGCATTTGGTCACAAAGCATTTTGACCAGTGTAGATTTTCCAACCCCAATGTTGCCAGCAATCGCTACAAATTTTTTCATCGCGCTTCCCTCGAAGAAGTTTTTTCTTATATTACCACTTTGAATTAAGTTGTGGCAGTGTTTTAAGGTAAGGGATAGTAATGAGTAATAAAAAACGAGAAACGAGTCAATTTTTTATCACTCATTTCTCGTTACTCATAACTTATTTCTTGTTTCTTCTTAAGGAATCTCGCCTGCTAATTCTTTATCAATAATATTTTGAAAACTAGATAATGGTTGCGCACCCACAATTGCCAAACCATTGATGAAAAATGTTGGAGTAGATGAAACACCTAAGTTGAATGCAAAATCCATATCTTGTTCAATGAATGTATCAAACTTACCACTATCTAAACAAGCCGCAAATTCTTCGGTGTTCAAATTCAAATCAGTGGCATATTGCAAATACACTTCTCTACCAAACAATTCACCAGTAAATAATTTATCATGATATTCCCAATATGCATTTTGTTCTTCAGCACACAACGAAGCCACTGCCGCAGGAAATGCATCAGGATGAATCGAAGTCAATGGCAAATTGCGATACACAAAACGAATTTGTCCAGGGTAGGCATCTAACAAAGCCTGATATGTTTCTTCATGGAAGCGTTTGCAAAATGGACATTGAAAATCACTAAATTCCACAACAGTAATAGGAGCGTCTGCTGGTCCAAGGCTTGGATAGCCTTCGGTGGAAATATCATAGCGGACATATTGCGGTTCTTGCGTAGCAACTGGCGCTTCATTAACTTGACCTGATGGCTGTTCGGCTTGCGACGGGGCATTTGCCACACTTGCGACATTGTTTCCCCAAACGAAATAACCTGTTAGAACACCAACTGCAAATGCAAGTACAACCAATACTGAAAAGAAAGTATTGCGATTAAATGTAATTGTACTGTCTGGGTCTTGAACCACAGGTTCTTCTTCAATCATGTAT
>DQGV01000448.1 GCA_003524705.1 Anaerolineae bacterium
GCTCTTCCGATCTAAGGTGCGGCAGTCATTGTTAAATCAAGTGACCCAATTGAGTTAAGCGGCTTATGCGACCGCGTGATTGTGATGTCGCGCGGGCAAATTATTGATGAAATTCAACGAGCTGACTTAAGCGAAAAACGAATTATTGAATCGATTGTAGGCGGCATAGGGTTTGGGCTTAAGGGTCGTGCACGGGTTGCTGGTCCGCGAGCCGCAACCAATTTAGATAAAGACAGAGGAGAATAATCATGCTCGAACTAATCAACCTTGCCCGCCGCAAAATAAAAAATGCCATTCGAGATATTCGCAACGGCAGTATGTTATGGCAAAAAATTAAACACGTATTTCGAGTGAGGGCTTGGACTTCTGTCGCATTTCAAATTATTTTGATTCTTATTGTTGCCAACTATACGGCTTCAAAGTCTCTTGCGTTTTTATCCGAATTTAATTTAAAAAGTTTATTGCTTGCCACCATTCCGCTTGCGTTGGTAACGATGGCACAAATGAATGCTTTGGTCGCTGGCTATCTTGATATATCTGTTGGTTCTATTATGACAATGGGTGTCATCATTGCATCATTTATGATTATTGATGATGCATCAGCCAGTGTAATTGCCTTAGCAATTTTAGCAATCCTTGCGATGGGTATTTTTGTTGGCCTCTTCAATGCCACACTTGTTCGTTGGGTAAAACTTCCTGCTATTATTGCCACACTGGCTACATTAAGTATTTTAGATGGCATTGCGCTTTCACTTCGTCCTATCGCCGCAGGTTTGATTAATTTTGATTTTCTGGATTCAATCACTGAAACCGTTGGATTCATTCCCATCGCTTTTATCGTGATGTTTATCGCCGCAATCTTATGGGACATTTGGTTATATGCAACCCCAGCAGGACTCACACTTCGAGCAGTTGGTTATGATGCCCAAGCCGCACGCCGCATCGGTGCAGCAACAACAAGGATTCGCGTTGGAGCATTTGTCATGTCTGGCTTGATGGCGGCAGTGGCTTCATTTTTTCTTGCGGCTCAAGTCGGTGTCGGTGACCCACGAGCTGGCTCAAGTTATGCACTATCAAGTTTAGCCGCGGCTGTATTAGGCGGTTCTAGCCTCATGGGTGGGCGTGGAACATTCATTGGTGCCATTGTTTCAGCATTATTCCTAACACTTATTATTAATATTTTGCCATTACTTGGTTTAAGCAATGTCGTCGGTTTACTTGCAATTGGTGTACTTTTATTGTTAGGTTTGGCTTTTTACCAAATCAACGACTTAAAAGAATTAATCAAACTCAATTACAAACGTGTGCAAAGATTGATGAAAGGCTCACGCCTAAATCAACTGCGTGATTTGCCAAAAGTGTATGTTGGTGATGCAACATCCTTCCCACCTGAAAAGAAACAAATTGTACTTAAAGGTGGAACAGTCTTAACCATGGATCCATCTTTAGGAAATTTCAGGAATGCAGATGTATTAATTGAGGGAACTAAAATCAAAGCCGTTGGACCTAATTTGGCTTATAACGGTGCAGAAGTGATTGACGCTTCTAACATGATTGTGATGCCGGGCTTTGTGGATACACATCGTCACATTTGGGAAGGTCTGTTGAGGAATGTAGGAGCAGATACCCCCTTAGAAGGACGCGAGGGTTACATCCGTTTTGTGTTAGGAAAATTTGCTCCAGCCTTTCGCCCGCAAGATGCTTATGTTGGAAATCTCGTCAGTGCTTTGGGTGCATTAGATGCGGGCATTACAACATTATTAGATTGGTCGCACATTCAAGGCTCACCTGAACATACCGATGCAGTCATTAAAGCCTTACAAGATTCGGGAATGCGTGGTGTGTTTGCGTATGGCTTCCCGTGGTGGGGTGATTGGAATGACAGGCAACCGAGTTGGTTTGTGCGTGCGGCGAAAGAATATTTTTCATCGAAAGACCAATTGTTGACGTATGCTTTAGCTGCGCCCGGACCTGAATTTGTTGATTTTGAAATTGCACGTGACCATTGGAAACTTGCGCGTGAAGTTGATGCACGCATCACAACCCATGTTGGCGTTGGTTCTTATGGACAAGAAGGTAAAGTGCAAGAAATGGGTGAAGCGGGTTTGTTGCGAGAAGATACAACTTATATTCATTGCACAACATTAAACTTAACCGAAATACAAATGATTGTGGATACAGGTGGTACCGTTTCATTAGCCGCACCCGTTGAAATGATGATGGGGCATGGTATGCCACCCATTCAAAAATTCTTAGATAGAGGTTTGAAACCAAGTTTGAGTGTGGATGTTGAAACGAATGTACCCGGTGATATGTTCACGCAAATGCGTTCGGTCATGTCGTTGCAACGCGCTATGTCATTTGAACGTCAATTGGCAGGTGATACAAAAGCACCAGACTTGATTTCATCACGTGATGTATTGGAATATGCAACCATTGAAGGCGCACGCGCGAATGGTTTAGCGCATAAAACTGGTTCACTCACGCCGGGCAAAGAAGCCGATGTGATTATGTTACGCACGGATAAACCAAACGTATTCCCAGTCAACGACCCGATTGGTGCGGTGGTTTGGAGCATGGATACAAGTAATGTTGATTCTGTTTTTGTGGCTGGTAAACCCATGAAACGCAACGGCGAATTGTTACATGTGGATTGGAATTCAATGAAGAAAGCAGTTATCGAGTCGCGTGATTATGTGATGAGCAAATCAGGTTTTAAGTTGCCGAAGATATAAGAACCAGGTAAATAAAAACACACAGCAAATGCTGTGTGTTTTTTTGATTCTTGCTACCCATTCAATCGGCGATAAACATTTTTCATTTGTTTATAAATTAATTTAAATACATCAAATTTTTCATCATACAACGCACGATTTTTTAATTGTGGTTGGTAAGTCTTTTTAAATTTCACTAACTGCGGAATATCATTAAATTGAATTTCATTCAAACCGACGGCCGCAATCCAAGCCGCGCCGCGTGCATTTGCATATAGTGGGTCATTGACCTGTTTGATTTCCACATTCATCACATCCGAAAAAATTTGACACCACACATCTGATTGAGCCCCGCCTCCTACGATGTTGATACTTGTTACTTGTTTCCCTAAAAATTTTTCTACAGGAGACATTAACCAACGCGTATTAAATGCAACACCTTCCAAAAATGCGCGGATGATATCTTCTCTAGTGTTGTTTAGTGACAAGTTATAAAGTCCAGCACGAAGCGTAGATTCTTCAATCGGTGCACGTTCGCCCCACAACCATGGCGTATACATGACTCCATTTGCACCAGCAGGCACACGCTCTGCCATTTGGTCTAACACTTTGAAAATATCGGGCACTTCTGCTTCTTGGAGTAATTCGTCTTTATGATAAATAACATTATCACGTAAGTAAGTTAAATTTCCGCCTGCGGTTGCCTGCAATGCAGTTAGTAAATATTTTCCATCCACTGCACATGGAATCGAAGCAATTCCAGAATTAATATCTGTCTTTTTATAAGGTACATGCGCCGCAATCCATGAAGAAGTACCGATGTATAAATGTAGTTCATTGTCATTGACTGTGCCTGCACCAATAGATGCGGCTGTATTATCAATAGCACCTGCAATCACTTTTACATCTTTAGAAAGATTTAATTCATTGGCAATATCGTTTCTTAAATTTCCAATCACTTGTGTGCAGGGAACAATTTCTGGTAATTTTTCTCTTTCAATGCCTAACGTGCGGATTAAACTATCATCATATTTAATATTTTTTGCATCACGATTATCTGTCACCCATGATGTGACAATTGAATCATAACTTGCCACAAATTCCCCAGTCAGACGCAAGTTCATATAATCTAATACATTTAAAAATTTATAAGTCTTTTCATAGATAGCAGGCTGTGTATCACGTATGAACAATGTATGGGATGCGGGGTCTTTTCCAGTTGGCGAGGGCATGCCTCCCGTTAAGCGAATGAAGCGTAAAACTTTAAGAACATCTACCCCATCAATGTTGATTAATCCCCTTAATTGCTTTTGTAAATTGGCTTTACCACGCATATCCATCCACAAAATTGCGTTTGATAATGCGTTGCCTTCTTTATCAACGGGAATGGTTCCTTCGCCTTGTGTAGAACAACAAATCGCAATCACATTTTGATTTGTATTTGTTCGTTTCAACAATCTTCCTGTTGCAGATAAAAACTTTTCCCACCATTCGTTTGGAGATTGTTCCGCGCCGCCATCAGACGTGATGATGGTTTTGATTGCCTCTTGTTCCCAATCAATCACATTTCCATTGATTGTGATTAAAGCAACCTTCATGCCCGAAGTACCGAGGTCAACAGCAAGGATGAGTTTTTCGTCGTTCATGTTGATCATTATAGTAGAACTTATTTTTGTGGGTCTTTCATTTTGGTTACAAGAAATGCACTCACACCTAATAAAATAATTGCCAGTATTAATGCAGGTGTAAATGAACCGTCTGATGTTTTCAAGGCTTCCATAATAAATACAAATACTACTGAAGCCTGACCAAATAATTGAATCAATCCATTCGATGTACCTTCAGGCGTTGGATGTGTAACCTCAGAAGCATATTGCATGCCAATTGGATTTGTGCTGACTAAAAAGAATCCCATTACAAAAGCGGAGGCAAATAAAAGTGTTGAATTTGTTGCATAAGTAATGCCAATTAATCCAGGAATAGCGAGCAATAATCCCCATAAAATATAAGGCTGACGTTTTCGTTGTTTATCTGAAAACGGCGGAATAATCACTGCCCCCAACACACCACCCACTAACATCAATGCGCCGAGTGTGCCTGCATCTGTGGGTGTGAATCCGCGCGGGCGAATAATATTTTCTACCCATGTAGTCATGCCATTGAAAATTCCTAAACCGATAAATGAAACAAATAAATATAACCAAAATGATTTGACTTTGAAAGCGTGCTTGAGTCCATCCAACATCAAAGCACGGACTTGGCTTCCATCAGGTCCGGGTGGCGTTGGAGGATTTTCTTTTGCAAATAATAAAAATAAAACTGCTGAAAATGCAGTCACACCACCATAAATCAATTGAACATTTGGAATCGAAATCGTTTCTGTGAGAATCGGAGTCAAGACCATGCCCAAGGCAGTACCAACTAAGTTAGCCAGTGTCACCAATCCGACAGCGGTGGCGCGTTCTTCCATAGCAAACCAATTGGCAGGCACTTTCGTCCAAGCATTTAATAAGAAAGGTTGAGCAATTGCAATCCCGATTGTGCTATACAAAACCATAGAATAATTTTCACCAGCAAAGCCGCGTAATAAACCAAAGATGCTCATCAAAATTGCACCAATGCTAACGGCGATTCTGAATCCATAAGTATCAATCAACCATGAAACTGGGATTGATAATGGAATGAATGCAATCATAAATGTCATTGCTAAGAAGCCAATTTGCAAATCTGTTACGCCATAAAAGTTTGCGGCAGGTCCTGTGATGGGAGCATACGTAATCCACAAAGTTTGGATGGTTAAATTAATAAACATAAACAAAGCCAAAACCACCCAACGATAACTATAAAGTTTGTAATTGTTTGCCATGATGCTCCTCTATGCACAAGCGGATAAAACTGCTTCAAATTTGTTTAATGCATCATCAATCACTTCGTCAGTATCTGCCATTGATGTATACATGCGCGAACCTGCCAAGGTGATCAATCCTTGCGAGGTATATGCCGCACCCATTTCTTCCATCATGTGTTTGCGTGGTTTTAATTCTTTCAACAAACGAAACGGATTTCTTAAATCCAATAACATCACACCCGATGTTTCTAAATGCACAATTGAACCTTGGTTATATGCAACAAATGGCAAATCATATTTTTCAATAATGGTTTGTAAACCTTTTGCGAGCCTGTCACCTGCACGACCTGCAATCACGGGTGCATTTGTTTTTTCCATTTCAAGCAATGAGTAATAACCTGCTACACACGAAAGCGGATTTGCTGAAAGTGTTCCCCCGATATAAGCACGTTCCCCAATGCCACCAATGCCCGCCGCAAAACGCTGTATCACTTCCGCTCGCCCACCCACACCACCAGCCATCGGGTATCCGCCTGTAATACATTTTCCAAAAACAGTTAAGTCTGGCTTCACATTAAAAAATCCTTGAGCACCACCTAAACCAACGCGAAAGCCAGTCACCACTTCATCGAAAATCAGAAGCGCACCAAACTCATCACACAACTCACGAACTTTTTGATTGAAATCAAATGGCACAGGTCGCGTGCCTGATTCTGGACCTAACGGTTCTACAATCACTGCCGCTGTTCCGCCTCTTAATCGATTCAAAATTAATTGACGTTTCAAAGATGACAAACTGTTCGGGAAAAATTCTTTGGTTGATGAACTTCCACCACGCGGGATACCAGTCGCTTCTAACCTGCCCGTACCTGGGATATGTAACCCATACACCATACTATCACTCCAGCCATGATACGCTCCGCCTACCTTGATAATATTTTTTTTCTTTGTGTATGCTCTCGCCGCACGCACTGCCGCCATGACTCCCTCAGTACCAGATCCCAACATGCGAAACATTTCGACATTAGGCATGAAGCGATTAATTAACTTTGCTAACTTCAATTCATATTCATGGAATAAACCTGTGACTGATCCACAAGACTTTAACATCTCAAAAACTTTTTCGCGGACAGGTTCGTAATTGCTACCTAATAAAGTAGGACCACCCGCTTGTAAAAAATCAATATAACGATTTCCATCTGCATCCCATAAATACGCACCTTCTGTTTTTTCAATTGCCAATGGAAATGGATAATTGAATGCTAAGTTATGTTGCACTCCACCAGGGATATACTTCTTTGCTTCATCAGTTAATTCTTTTGAGCGTTTACATTGATTATCAAAGTAAGATAAAAATTCTTGCATCTTATCGCGTTTGATTGAACGCAATGGCTGACTAACTAGAATATTTAATTTCTTATAGATTTCTTCTACATCGTGATATTCACGAATGGCATATCCTTGTTCAGTCATTTATTCTCCACCTGTTGCTTTCTCGCCTTTTTCAATTTTCTTTTGGTCATTACGTAACTTCGAAAAGGCAATCTCACGCACAGCCAAAGGAATTTTGCTAATTTTTCTCTCGCTACAAATGGCTAATAAATAAGCAAGCGCACATTTCTCTAAAATTTCTACGTTATGAACAGCGCGTTCCATATCGTGACCAAAAATCAATGCGCCATGGTTTTGCATCATATAAGCATTGTTATGATTTTTGACATGTTTCGCTACTGCATTTTTCAAAAGTGAAGTCCCTGATGGCGCATACGGGATAATGTCTACACTACGACCGAGGAAGCGGGTTTGTTCGTCAAACAAAGCAGGGATGGGAGCCTTAATCAAAGTAAGTGCACTTGTATACACTTGATGGGTATGCACAATCGCATTGACATCTTTGCGCACCTGATAGACTGCGCCATGCATTGCAGATTCAACAGAAGGTTTCAATTCGCCTTCAATGACATTCAAATCAAAATCCAAAATACACACATCTTCGGGTTTCATTTTCATGTAATCGTAATTTGAAGGCGTAATAACGAAAGCATCTTGACCGACTACACGCAATGACAAATTCCCACCTGTTGCCATCAAGTAACCTTTGTGGACTAGTTTTTGGGCGGTTTCAACAATTTGCTGTTTCAAAGCATAAAAATCTGACATAGTTTTTTCCAGTTTATATTTTCTTGTGAATTTTAGATTGTAATCTTGACACTGTCAAGATTTTAAGGCAAGATTGCGAGATATGAAATCAAAAACCTATCACCATGGCGATTTGAAAAATGCGCTTATAAAAGCAGG
>DQGV01000175.1 GCA_003524705.1 Anaerolineae bacterium
AATGCCTGTATCATGCACTTCAAATAAAATGTTATTCGGTTCTTTTTTTATGCGCAGTGTAATCGTTCCATTTTCAGTAAACTTGACCGCATTGTGAATATAGTGAAGCAAGGCTTGAGATAATCTTTCTGCATCGGCTTCGATGGCTGGTAAATTTTCATCAATGTCTTCCTCTAAAGTTAAGCCGAAGCCGTTTTCTATCATTTGGTCTGCAACAGTTAATACGCCATCTAAAATAGCAGAGATGTCAACTTCTTCCAAATTTAATTCCATTTTGTCGTTAACAGTTAGGGCATAATCATAGAGTAAGTTGGCATCTTCTATGACGGGCGAAAGTGCGGCATAGATATGGTTGATTGGCGAATCTTCTATATCTATATAATCTTCAAGTTCTTCGATTTTATATAAATCACGCACTTTGGATTGGGCAAAGGCTAAGTCTTTGCGCATTTTGGACGACATTCGGTATAAAAATTGATTGTGTTTGTCTAACATGAATTTTCCTATGAAGAAGGGAGTAACACTTTTTGACTTCGTAACATCCATGCGCGGTACAGAAAACGAGTGAGCAATGACAATGATAAAACAATCGCCCAATCCATCAGGAAGACACTACGCGGGAAATTTTCAAACCAACCCATACTGAATCCGATGTAGGCAATTAAGGTAAGAATTATCGAGCCGACTGTCACCGGGATGAATGTTTGACGGAGTATTTGAGTTAAGTTTCCTGTAAGAATAGCGGCATTAAATGTATTGAAATAAACTGATAAAGCCGTTCGTAAGAAAAATGCAGAATAAAAAATAACGCGCATCATGGTTTGGTATGAAGCAAACTCACGCGGATGGTCAAAGCGCAGGCGGAAGGAAAGGTAGACCGAAGCAGTAACAATTACAAGGTCAAGGAGTAGAAGCGGGATGTTTATCTTCTGTAATGTTTTCTTCAACCAATTTCTTAGCGGTTGGT
Organism: Anaerolineae bacterium; assembly: GCA_003524705.1. Next base: position 968 of record DQGV01000175.1, read on the forward strand.
CAACAAAAAAATGGGCAAGTAATCCTGTCCCAATCATCATTGGAATCACAGATGCGTCAAAAATTTGTTGCGGGCTAGAAATAGAAGCGGTGGTGTGCAAATATCTTTCAAACAACCAAACGATGGGAACATGTATAATATAAATCGCGTACGAAGTTTCACCTAAGGTGACAAGAACCGGGTGATTTAACATGTTTGACAAACGCGATTTATCTAGCGATAACGAAATGATAAATAAAATCATAAATGGCGCGAGCAAACCAGCCATAGGTTGTAAATCATTAGGGAATAGTTCAGGATTTTTTCTACTTACTACGGAATATATGAAGACAAATATAAAACTAAAAAACAAGGTAGAAAATATCGTTTTTGCTTGAATCGTTTGATTCTTTCCCTCGCGCAAATACCATATTCCACCTACTACACCCATAATAAATGAGTTGAGATGAAAGATTGGGTTATATACAATTATGTCTTTTCTTTCAGGGAAATAAACCACCCATAACACTTGATAAACTATTTGACTCACTACCCAAAAAATAACCGAAACACTAATTAATTTTTTAGTAGATTGCTTATATGCCCATATGGTGAAAAATGGAAAAATCGCATAGAAAAAAAACTCAACTGTCATAGACCATGATGCATAATTGAATGATTGTGAATAAGCGGGAATCCATGCTTGAACGACAAAAATATTAGCCAAAATTTTTTGTGGTTTGATTCTCAAAATCGTATCGGCATAAAAGTAACAAGTTAATAAAAATGCAATTAGGTAGAGCGGGTAAATTCGTATAACCCTTGCTTTCCAATAACCAGCAATGTCAAATTTTTCGTTCGGGCGAAAGTACACCAAAGCCATTACAAACCCTGAAAGAACGTATAAATAACTCACTCCTGTTGGCGCGGCAAGGAGTATTTCTGAAAACGGGAATTGTCTTAGGAAATNAAAATAAATCCCGCCGCCGCCATGATAAAACAAAACTAGGATTATCATTAGGAAGCGGGTGAAAGTTAATTGGTCAAGGCGTTTCATTAATTAAATTATGCTTTCTTTCCTCTTAAGAACACAACCCAATAAATAGCCGCCACAAACACCGCGCCGCCAATGATGTTACCAATTGTGACGGGTATTAAATTATTTACAAAAAATGCCTGCCACGTTAATGAATCCAAGTTTGCGACTCTTTCTCCAACACGCGAGATAAATTCAGAATCAAACATTTTGACGAACAAAGCATAGGGTATGAAATACATATTCGCCACGCTATGCTCAAAGCCCGCCGCCACAAAAGCAGTGATAGGGAAAATTATCGAAGCGATTTTATCCAATGTGGTTCTGGCACTAAATGTCAACCACACGGCTAAACAGACCAATACATTACATAAAACTCCTAAGGCAATGGCTTGAACAAAATCTAATTCACTTTTTGAAACAGCGATTCGTAAAGCAGAAATTCCAACCGCATCAGCACCAAATGTGTATTGCTTTGAGAAAAACATCAACACAGCGGTACCCACTGCCCCAATGAAATTACCAATATAAACAATCACCCAATTGCGCAGTAACGCGCTTGTACTCACCTTTTTGCTTGCCCAAGCCATCACGATTAGGTTATTGCCAGTAAATAATTCTGCTCCGCCTACAACTACCAAGATGAGACCGAGGCAAAAAACCAATCCCGTTAATAAACGAATGACACCATAAGGCAAGGCTGTTGAATATGCCAAAGCACCATCTGCCCCACTGACCGAAATTGCACCTGCGGAAATTGTTGTAGCAAAAATACTGCCAAATGCTATAAAGGCGCCTGCCAAAACCGAAAGCATCAACATCGTAAAAAATTGCATGTTGGCTTTACGAACACCAATACTTTCAGCCTTCTCTGCCATTTCAGCAGGTAAAAGAGAATCAATGTGAATTTCATTCATAGCAAATCCATCCTTTCTTTTTGACTAAATTATACCTTCCCAAAAAATCAAAGTCAGGGGTAAAATTATATATTATATATAATCTGCACAAGGAGCGAGAATGTCCGTTTTCACACCGGGTCGTCGTTACCAACCGCCTTTCATGCCGTTCAAGCGCCAGCCGTTCAAAAAACGCCTGCTGGCAAGCATCGAACTCGCCGTGAAAGGTCCACTCTTTGGTTGTCGCATGTGTGGAAATTGCTTACTCGCTGAAACCGCCCTGATCTGCCCGATGGAATGCCCAAAGGGATTACGCAACGGTCCCTGTGGCGGCTCAACGCCCGAAAAATGTTATGTAGATGAATCCCGTCCGTGCATTTGGTATAAAATTTATGACCGTGCCTTCAAACTAGGTCGTGAAGCCTATTTGCTCGAAGTTCTTCCGCCAATGGATTGGGAAAAAGCAGGAACAGATTCGTGGGGCGGAATTATAGATAACGCCAAACAAATCGGCGTGCGGACAATTATTTCGCGTCTCGCTTCGGGGAAACCTGATTCTGTTTCCTCAACTATGGTTTCCATCTTACGTCCCGTCCGTCAACCCGAATGGTGGCAAGGTGATTCAGAATATCATGCCCCAAAATATAGCGAACCCGTTTCAGAATTAGAACGCAGACTCAAAGCCGGTGAATTTGTCGTCACGGCTGAAATCTCCCCTCCCCTTTCTGTTGCTACAGAAAAAATGAAAAATAATATCAACATGCTTAAGCAGTATGTGACTGCATTAAATTTTACAGACAATGCTTCAGCAGTTCCAAGAATGTCATCGGTAGCATGTTCAAAAATTGCGCTTGAACTTGGTGCAGAACCTGTAATGCAATTGAGTGCGAGAGAAAAAACGCGCGTCGGCTTGCAATCGGATGTGATCGGTGCATCGGCATTAGGTGTTCGCAATTTCTTGTGTTTAACGGGTGACAGTATGATGATGTCACCCGGACCCAAAGGGCGCATGGATATTGT
>DQGV01000409.1 GCA_003524705.1 Anaerolineae bacterium
AATGGCTAAGACAAATTTCCAATCCATTGATGAATACATTGCGGCTTGCCCTGAACAATCACAAGAATATTTGCAAAAGATTCGTAAGATTGTCAAAACGGTTGCACCAAAGGCAAAAGAGAAAATTAGTTATCAAATTGCCTGCTTTGAATTGAATGGAAAAAACTTAATCCATTTTGCGGGTTGGAAAATGCATGTTTCGATGTATCCAACTCCACCTGGGAGTGAAGCGTTCAATAAAGCAATTGCAAAATATGCAGGCGGTAAAGGTACAACCAAATTTATGTTAGATGAGCCGTTGCCTGTGAAATTGATTCAGCAAATTGTGAAATATCGAGTCGCTGATAATTTAAAAAGTGAAAAGAAAAAGGAGAAAATAAAATGAGCAAGATTACCCCATTTTTATGGTTTGACACGCAAGCAGAAGAAGCGATGAATTTTTATGTTTCGCTTTTCAAAAATTCAAAAGTGCATGATGTTTCGCGTGGACCTGATGGCAAGGCGTTTATTGTTTCGTTTGAATTGGATGGTCAAAAATATATGGGCTTGAATGCAGGACCACAATTCAAATTCAATGAAGCGGTTTCAATGTATGTGGATTGCAAAGACCAAGCCGAAGTGGATTATTTTTGGAATGCACTCACTGCGGATGGTGGGGAAGAATCTATGTGTGCTTGGTGCAAAGATAAGTTTGGATTATGGTGGCAAATTGTTCCGAAGCAGTTAATGGAGTTGATGGGTGATCCAGACCCTGAAAAAGCTGGGCGTGTGCGAGATGCTATGCTCAAAATGAAAAAAATTATCGTGGCTGATTTGCAAAAAGCGTATAACGGCGGTTAATCTATTTTAGTTTCTTGCTTTCCTCTTGCCATAAACTTGTAAATTTTTCAAAGACATCCGCAATGATTTCCAGTTCTTCCTCCGAATAACTGGAAATCAATTTATCTTGCGCGTTTCTTGCGGATGCAAACCATGAGGCAGCTTTTTCAGCACTTGATTCTGCGGCGGCGATTAAAGTCCCGCGTCGGTCATTGGGATTAGGTCGCCTCTCGATTAATCCAGCATGTTCCAACCTATCAAGCATTGCAGTCGTTGCACCAGAGGTGAGACCCGTATGTTTAGCAAGTTCGGAAGGGGAAGCGGTGCCTTTGAGAAATAATAGTCTGAGACATTCCATATCCGTCACATTGAGTCCAGCCCATTCACTCACGGCATTTCGGAAAAGTGTTAAATGAACACCATAATCTGCCACTGCTTTCAGGGCTCGTTTCTTTAAATCTGTTTTTTTAGCATTGCTCATCGTAACTCGCTTTCAGGAATGTGTCGTACCCTTGACATTATCTTGATTATAAAGTATCTTTATTATATAACTAAATTCGTTTTGATGCAAGGTATAAAATAAGGAGATTATTATGAGTCCAAAGAAAGTGACTGAAAAATCAAAAGTGTGGTCGGATGAAGAAAAAGCCGCCATGCGAGAACGTGCCAAAGAAATGAAAGCAGAAGCGCGGGCTAGCAAGAATCGAGATGAAGGCGAAAAAATGATATTCGCGGCAATCGCCAAAATGCCCGAACCAGACCGTTCTATGGCGAAGCGTATCCATGAAATTGTGACAAAGAACGCGCCAGAACTGATGCCAAAAACTTGGTACGGAATGCCTGCCTATGCAGATAAAGATGGAAAGGTGATTTGTTTCTTCCAAGCCGCGAGTAAGTTTAGTGTCAGATATTCCACATTTGGCTTTCAACCAGATGCAAAAATTGACGAAGGCAACATGTGGGCGGCATCTTGGGCAATCATCAAGTTGACCTCCGCTGAAGAGTCAAAGATTGCTTCACTTGTTAAGAAGGCAGTCAGTTAAACTCAAAAATCAGCAAGTCAAATCTTTTTGCACCATCATAGCCACAGAGATTAAGTATGTCTCTGTGGCTAAATTTTCGATTATGATTGTCCGTCTTGATTTTTGCCTTGACGGTCTTAGAATATATATTCTATAATTAGTCCTTCACCAAAAAATTGGTTTAACTTACACAAAATTAGGAGAATACATGGCAACCAAACTTTCAATTACAAAACTTCGCAAAACTTTTAAATATATCATCACCCCCAAAGATGCTGATTATGAAAAAGCACGAACAGTCGTGCCTGGTGATATTAATCGCCGACCTGCTGTCATTATCAAAGTTACAAATGCAAATGAAGTGGCTCAAGTCATTTCGCTTGCTAAAGAAACAGGGCTAGAACTTGCCATTCGTAGTGGTGGTCATAGCATGTATAGCACCACTGAAGGCGGTATTGTTTTAGACCTTTCACTAATGAAGAACATTGAAATTGATACAACCGCAAAAACTGCTTGGGCTGATTCTGGTTTAACCGCTTCTGAATACACAACTGCAACGCTTACACATGGTCTCGCCACAGGTTTTGGTGATACAGGTTCCGTTGGCATTGGTGGCATTACGCTGGGTGGTGGTGTTGGTTATCTCGTTCGCAAACATGGACTCACAATTGATAATTTGCTCGCCGCAGAAATTGTCACAGCCGATGGAAATATTTTACAAATTGATGAAACCAATCATGCCGATTTATTTTGGGCGATTCGCGGCGGTGGCGGAAACTTTGGTGTTGTAACCAAATTCAAATTTCAATTACAGGATTTGACTCAAGCCTATGGTGGGATATTATGTCTGCCCGCTACACCTGACACAATCGCTTCCTTCTTAAGGGAAGCGGATTCTGCTCCCGAAGCATTATCTACCATTGCAAATGTGATGCCTGCTCCGCCGATGCCATTTTTAGCAGAAGAACATCATGGCAAAATTATCATCTTCGCGATGATGTGTTATGCAGGTGATGCAACTGAAGGTGAAAAGGTAATGCAACCATTCCGTAACATTGCAACACCATTAGCCGACATGCTTCACCCCATGAGTTATGCAGAATTATTCCCACCCGAAGAAGGTGAATATCATCCCATTGCGGCGGGAAGAACGATGTTCTTAGATTATGTAGATGCATCAGTTGCTGAAACCATTTTGAGTCACTTAAGCAAAGCCACAGGTATGATGTCCGTGACTCAATTACGAGTCTTAGGTGGTGCAATGAGTCGCGTGCCAGTGGATGCGACTGCCTATGCACATCGTAAGTCCAAGATTATGGCGAACTTGGCTGTGTTGTATGAAGATATTAATGAAAAATCAAAACATGAAGTATGGGTAGATGAATTTCAGAACGCCATTCAACAAAGTGATAAAGGAGCGTATGTGAACTTTATCAACACTGTCGGTGAGGATGAACTCAACGCGGCATACCCAGCTTCCACCTTAGAAAAGATGCGTCAAGTCAAAGCGAAATATGACCCTGAGAATCTGTTCAAGATGAATCAAAATATCAAACCGTAAAGAGGAATCATGACCCAAGAATTTATTGAGATTCGAAATGCGCGTGAGAATAACCTGAAAAATGTTTCTTTGAAAATTCCAAAGAGGAAGATAACTATTTTTACAGGTGTTTCTGGTTCTGGAAAATCTTCGATTGTGTTTGACACGATTGCAACCGAAGCACAAAGATTGCTGAATGAAAATTTCAGCATGTTTGTTCGTAACTTTTTACCCAAATATCCTCAACCTGATGCTGACTCAATTGAAAACTTGAGCATGTCTGTTGTGGTTGACCAAAAGCAACTCGGTGGTGGTTCACATTCCACAGTTGGCACTGCAACAGATATTTATACACTTTTGCGTTTGTTGTTTTCACGAATCGGAAAACCGCATGTTGGACCTGCTTATATGTTTGGGTTTAACAATCCGCAAGGCATGTGCCCAAACTGTAATGGCTTAGGTCGCAAACTTGATGTAGACATGGATAAATTTTTGGATACATCCAAATCATTAAATGAAGGCGCGATTTTATTCGGAGAATATGCGGTGAATAGTTGGGGTTGGAGTTTACTGATTAATACCAAACTTTTTGACCCTGATAAAAAGTTATCTAAATACACTGCAAAAGAAATGGACGCGCTTTTGCATCATCCACCTATAAAAATCAAAACGAATGTGGGCGCAAAAGATTTCAACATGACCTTTAGCGGCATTGTTGATCAATTTACAAATAAATATATCAAGCGTGATTTGAAGACCATGTCTGAACGGACTCAAAAACAAATTGAGCCGTTTATGACGATGGGTCCATGCTCGGAATGTAATGGTGCAAGATTGAGTCAAACGATTTTGAAAAGCAAAATTAATGGCTATAACATTGCGGACATGGCAAACATGGAAATTACTGAATTGATTAAAGTAGTCAAAGCTATCAAAGAACCTGTCGCTGCTTCGATGGTCAAAACATTGGTTGAAAGATTACAGCATTTAGTAGATATCGGTTTGGAATATTTGAGTTTGAATCGTGAAACGGATACATTATCAGGTGGTGAATCGCAACGTGTGAAAATCGTCAAACATTTAAGTAGCAGTCTTACAGATGTGATGTATATCTTCGATGAACCGAGCGTTGGGCTACATCCGCGTGATGTACATCGCATGAATGAACTCTTACAAAAATTGAGAGACAAAGGCAATACAGTTATCGTTGTGGAGCATGACCCAGATGTTATCAAAGCGGCAGACCATATCGTCGATGTAGGACCAAAAGCGGGCAAGCATGGAGGCGAAATTGTCTATGAAGGCAGTTATGCGAATCTGCTCAAAGCCAAAACATTGACGGGTACTCACATCAAAGAAAAAGTTTCTCTCAAAGATAACTTTCGTGAGCCTAATGGAAAACTTCCAATTAAAAATGCCAAAGCCAATAATTTAAAGAATGTCAGTGTGGATATTCCAACAGGTGTATTAACTGTAGTGACGGGTGTGGCTGGTTCTGGAAAAAGTTCTTTGATTCATGAAGTCTTTTTGAAACAACACGAGGATGCGATTGTGATTGACCAATCGGCTGTGGGTGTCAATAGCCGTTCAAACCCTGCAACATACACAGGCATTATGGATGATATTCGCAAAGCCTTTGCAAGTGCCAATAAAGTGCAACCCGCTTTGTTTAGTTTTAATTCCAAAGGTGCTTGTGAAAATTGTCAGGGACTTGGTGTTGTTTATACTGACCTTGCATTTTTGAGCGAAGCAAAACTTCCATGCGAAGTATGCGAAGGCAAACGTTTCAAAGATGAAGTCTTGAAATACAAATTCAATGGAAAAAATATTTCAGAAGTTTTGTCTATGAATGTAGCGCAGGCTTTGGAATATTTTGAAATTAAAGAAGTCAAACGCATTTTACAAGCCATGAGTGATGTTGGTTTGGATTATTTGAGTTTGGGTCAGCCACTCAGTACATTATCTGGTGGTGAATGTCAGAGAATTAAACTTGCCAGCGAGTTGCATAAAAAGGGAAGCATCTACATCATGGATGAACCCACCACTGGTTTGCACATGTCTGATATTGGGCATTTACTGGAAGTGATGAACCGCCTCGTGGATACGGGCAACACGGTCATCGTGATTGAGCATAATCTACACGTCATCAAAAACGCGGATTGGATAATTGATATGGGTCCTGAAGGCGGAAGCAAAGGCGGAGAAGTCATTTTCACTGGCACACCCAAGCAGTTATTAAGTGTGAAGCGTTCGTTGACGAGTCAATATATAAAGAATTAAGTATGGAATCGCCCATCCTGCTGGCGTATTTCGGAAGCAAGCTCCCTGACTCCCAAAAAAGGAAACCATGAAAACTTTTTATCAAATTTTAGGAAATACAGTTTTAGCCAACGTCACCAACATGACAGTTTGGTTTGCGATGATATTTTTTATTTATCTTGAAACCAAATGCTCTTCCGATCTATCAATTATTTCAGGTATTTATCTTGTATTGACAGCTTCATTAGGAATTTGGTTAGGAAGCCTTGTTGACCATAACAAGAAAAAGAATGTCATGATTCTTTCGGGTGTGATTTCGTTAATTATTTACATCATTGGGTTTGTGATGTACGTTTCCTTTCCAGCCGAAACATGGAAAAACCCAACCAGCGTTCCTCTTTGGATTTTCAATGTACTTCTATTAGTTGGTGTGATTGCAGGCAACATCCGTTCCATTGCAGTGCCAACGCTTGTAACCATATTAATTCCAGAAGATGACCGTGCCAAAGCCAATGGGCTTACAGGCACTGCCTTTGGTATTGCGTTTTTAATTTGTTCTGCCATCAGCGGTTTGCTCGTTGGTGCAGGTGGTATGTATTATGTTTTGATTCTCGGAATCTCAATGATGATTTTTTCAATTTTGCACATGTGGTTTTTACCGATTCCAGAAAAAGAAATTGTTCATCTTGAACATCAACAAGGCAAAGTGGATTTACGCGGAACGTATGCAGTTGTGGTTGCAATTCCAGGTTTGATGGCATTGATTCTTTTCACCACCATCAACAACTTTTTAGGCGGCGCGTTTATGGGTCTCATGGATGCGTATGGTTTATCACTTGTTTCAGTTGAAGCATGGGGTTTACTTTTCGCAGTCATCAGTTGTGGTTTCATCGTC